>JASFHE010000020.1:0-22302 GCA_050123415.1 Desulfobacteraceae bacterium
CCGATGACCGGCGCATAACACCAGTGGTCTTCTTTCAGCATTGCCACAGTTTTGCCCTCGCGTCTCGTCATAGAGAACGCCTGACATTGAGCAATATGCTGATCCAGGTCTCTTTTAGGCCTTACAGCTTCTGCCGGAATTTCTTCCTCCTTTTGGATCATTTTTACCGCTACAGCTAATGAATCCAGCCTCAAAATATCTTCAATTTCTTTACCATAACTTTTGTATTCTTCAATTGCAGTCATTTTAAAATCTCCATTTTTGTTAATATATTTTATAAAAAGTGATTATTATAGTTTTTCGATAACTTTACAAACTGATTATACATTTGCTGTATAAGAAATTAATTTTATAAGTTTTCTAACTTGATAACATCTCATTTACAGAGTTATCAAGAAAAACGTATCATTTATACCCTAAGGCGGAAAGTTTGATGTTGATCCACACATATCCAGCAAGGCCAGTACCGCCTAGTACAAAAATAATAAGAACATTTTGAAATTTTAAATTATTTTCATCAAACTTAATGATATACTCTACCTTGTCACTAAAGATTATATATAATCCCCCCAAAATAATGCAGAGTATTGATGCAACTATTCCAGTTCTATAAATATTGATTTCTGCCCGGCCTTCCTTTGCGGCTTGTAAGACATCATAGATGAATATTTTACCAAGCACTACTCCTACGATCATTGTAACCAAACCGCCTACTCTCTTATTTTTATATTCCATAACGCCTTCACCTATACATGCATAGGAATGTGTTTTTTGCAATGTATAACATGCTTGCTTAAAACGCCTAAAGATCCTTTTGGCAAGTCATTTACTGAGCCATTTGTTAGCTTTTTATATTATTTTTCACGGCTAAATATACAACGCCTGTTTGACTTTATTGCTATTATCACTGCAAGAATAACTAAGACTATTTCAAATAAAAAAGTCCAATGTAAAATAAAGTTCCACACCCACCAATTATATATAGCTGGAACATCAAACATAAAATAATCTTTAGTCGATAAAGGATATAGCCACCTGACCTTGCCGACAATTGTATCTAAAAAGAGATGAATAAACACATTGATAAAAAATATAGATAGGCACGCTTTAAGTAAATCCTTTTTTAACAGTGATGCAGAAATTAAACCGATGCAAGTGAGAATTATCCAAAATATTGGTAAGTGTATCCAGTATCCGTGATGTAAGTGTTGTTTTTTATCTATTAAGTAAAAATAAAATATATCAAAATCCGGAAAAACACTGCCCAACAGGCCAAAAAATAATAGGCATTTATAGTTTATCTGATTTGATATTTTATTAAGTGAATATCTATAATATATTTTTGTAGAAATATATCCTGCTGGTAGATGACCTATAAACAATTTATTGACCTTAATTTATTATTTAAAAGGTTACAAGTTTCTCTTGTGAATAATAGTCAAACAGCAAATCCTGGATCGCATTACGATCCTGCAGGGCCATGACCTCAGCGCGCAATGCCGCCATCTCCTCACTGTTATCCTTTTGCTGGCAGGCAACCATTAACAATAATGCCATTACGAACATTGCTATGATTATTGTTTTTTTCATTGTTCACTCCTTTTATATTTATTAAATCTTATTTAAAGTGTCCGTAAAACTGGAGGAACTTAAGCCCCTCTGGTTTTGTTTTTTTGCATTGATTTGATGAGAATGTAAATGGTTACCTGAAATCAACCTCTTTAATTTCTTCTGTACCTTCCGGCCATTCTCCTTTGAAAAAAGTATGGATTGCCTGGAACACTCTTTCAGGCGAATCCACCCACGGCATGTGGCTGCCATTATCAACAGTAAGTAAACGTGCAGAAGGCAGATTAAATACCCACTCTCTTCCTGCTCCATATGGCGACGGTCTGTCCATGGTCCCGTGGATCGTTAATACTGGGAATTTACATTTTAAAATCTGTTCATTCTGCAGATCAAGAGCCTGTACAGACGGCATTATATTCTCAAAAAGATGCTTCATGAAGTTTCCCAGCCATTCATTGGGGAATTCACTGAGCAATGAAAATGTCCTGGTATCTGAAGGGTTATTAACATATACCGGGCTCATGATTGACCACCATTTTTTACTATATTCTTTTGGATTCTTTTCGGCATATCCGCTTGCTTCAAGGGCGGTAAGTTTTTCCATTTCCTCAGGATCAGGCACGGATGAATCGTCATTAACACGTAAAGATTCAGGATATTTTGTTTCCGTATTAAACTGCATTGGACCGATCTGAACAATCCTTGTTGTACGATCCTGATAAGCAGTAGAGTACAGGACAACCATAAGACCAAGATAGGACCAGCCAATCAGGCTGGTTTTTTGTATGTCAAAATACCTTCGAATGGTTTCCAGGTCTTCAACATCCAGATGAATGCCTCCTGACAATTTTTCTCTTTCATTAATAGTGTCGGAGTGGCCACG
Organism: Desulfobacteraceae bacterium; assembly: GCA_050123415.1. Lineage (GTDB taxonomy): Bacteria > Desulfobacterota > DSM-4660 > Desulfatiglandales > HGW-15 > JAAZBV01. The sequence continues at coordinate 2,453 of JASFHE010000020.1, forward strand.
ATTACGCATGTCATAAAATATCAAGGTATGGTCTGAAGCCATGTGCTTGAAATCTTCGTACAGATACATCGCGCCAGGGATAATAACAGTTTCCGGAGAATCTCCAATCTTTTAATAGAAAAGCCGGACTTTGTCATCAGTTGTAATATAGCCTTCTTCCATATAGGGCTCCTTTATTCTTTATTTCATGAATCATAAAGCACTGTAAAAAAACAGTTACTAATGAAAAGACTTTAACGCAGAAAATCATTATGCTCGAAAAGATACAGTTATTCTTAAAATTTATTTAAGAATAATTCAAGATTCAAAATTGTTTTCAATTACCAATGATCAATCAGCCGGAGGCTGACAAGTGATCAGTTATCAATGAAAAGTTTAAAGCGATAAGATTTCTCAGTTGCATTTCGAAATGACAGCGGAAAGCCAGCAGATGTCTCATGAAAGCTTCGATCTTCGCTAAAGCTGGGCCCCAACAAGGTGCCATTGTCATACCGCGAAGACCAAAAAAGGCGGTTAAAGTTAAAAACCTTCAACCGACTTGATATTACTTGCCTCTATGAATTGTTAAATAGCGTCTTACAGATTCACGATTTTATTCTAGAAGATCTTCGGGGGAAACATTTTCAACATGGAGGTCTCCATATATAACATGATAGGTCTCGGATTCTTTAGGCCTATACCAGAATATGGGTGTCCCTGTTTCGCCCAGTCGCACACCCTTGCCCCGATAGGACCATTCCCCTTCACCGGGGTAGAAGATAGTGAATTGTATAAATTTGACTAATTTCAGGTTAATGGCCAGCGCTTTCTCTTTTGACATCGCGTTAAGCTGGCTGAGCTGCGGGTTGCTATACATCCATTTGCTATAATAATCATAGGTAACATCGTCAGGGAAACAGCCATTATTAAATTTTTCAGCTATGAGCCTCAGGCCTTCAATGAAATTCTCCTCCGTCGCCTGGAGGTCCACTGCTACGGGTGCCAGCTCTGTGTATCCCGGGGGTATTTCCACGCTGAACATCTCCTCTTCCATGGGCAGGTCGAACTTTATATTTTTATAGATTACCTGCATGGTTCCGACCTTATACTTGATGCGAACAGGGATCCCGGTATCTACATCGGCCCAGATAGTCATATCAATCTTTGGGTGGCTGGCAAAAAATCCAATTACTTCCCTGTCATCGAGCTGTTTGCGGCCAAGCTCTTCGACGGAATAATCCGGCATGTCCTTTAATCTCAAGATAGTGTTTTTCAATTCCTCCATGTAATTCCGGCCGGAAGCCATTCCCTTCGGGAAATTCTGACTGGAAGGCATTCCCTTCCGGTCTATGATTCGGGCTTCCATATTTGTTTCATTCAGTAAAAGGATTCGTCTTTTTTCAAGATCGATAATGGTCACTTCTCTGTTGCTGCCAACTCTTCTGCGAATGCGGGAACCCATCACCAGTTCGTGAACTAGCGGCTTGCTGCCGTCATCAGGGCCGAATACGATGTCGTATGCGGCAGTTTTAGCCTTCAGAATAGGCTCGATGACACTGGCAAATGTCAGGCTGGATCCAACCGGATTTCCAACAAATTGAAAAACAATTAACGGCTTTTGGCCGTATTAGGCGATATCTGCCGCGCACTAGCAATTTCCCGGAATGTCATGGAAGCATGCAGATGCATCATAACCACCTCTCGTTGATCAAAAGGTAATTCTGCAAGAGCATTGCTTAATCGTTCCATCTGTTCATTACATATTACTGACTCAAGCGGTCCTTGTGCACAACCGACAAATTCCATTTCAGAATCAGGACCTGGGTTCGCTCGCAAACGCTCGGCCTTGTTCCTATTTCGGGCACTGTTGGCTACGCAGGTCATCAGGTAGCGTTTAAGGCTCCCCGTAAGCCTAAAATCATCCAGTTTCCTGACGAACGTCACGAATACATCGTGAACGACATCTTCAGAAGCTGTCCGGTCATTAAGCAGGGACATTGCCAGCAACAGCAGGTTCTTTTTGTATTTGTCGTATATCCGCGTAAGCGCTTCCTGGCTTCCACGCTTGCATCGATACACCAGTAACTTGTCTTCCATTAGGTCCGGTCCTGTGTGCGCTGAAATATATTTCTGATAGTATAACAACCCAGGAGTATTTTTAGGTCTAAATAAAATAAAAAAAATTCTATTTTGAGCTATGAATTAGGAGAGCCTTGATTTGTATGTCAAGGAAAACATATTTAAAATCAGCTGGATTCCCCTATTAAATCGGGGAATGACGCAGAGCGTCAAAACAGGCGTTAAAACAGGCTGCCGTCTTCACAAATGTTACGCCGCGCCAGGGAAGCTTTTTAGCATGAAGGCTTTTAGAAAAGCTGGAAAAAACAGAGGTCTATGGTCAGAGCACCGAAAAAGAGGTAAAGTATGACTGTACAGATGTCAGGTCCGGACATTGGACATAATCCACAATGACTGTCAATTGTCGCCGTCCAGACCTGACAATGTTTCTTTTCTTAAATTAGCAGCGTTAACAGTATTTATAGGCACGCCCTTAACTTATTGCTGATATATTAAGTTTTCGAGCTAAAAAAGTCATGATTTCATCTTGGTCGGTTCTCCTTTTCCCGAAACCTTATCAATTTTCGATCCGGATGTTGTGAAGTCTTTTTGCAGGCGTCCGGCGAAGGAGTTCTCCCTGTTTAATTGGTAAGAAATCCCTCTCCCGGTTGTAAACCCGGACTTGATAATTGCCCTCCGGTAGGTTCACGTGGTACTGGCCGCGATCATTCGTGGCAGTAAAAACAGGCGTTCCTTCCGGATCATAGTTTTCCAGTTTAACCCGGCTCCCCTGACCAGTCTTCCAGCGAAGCGGCTGAAAACTGATATAACAAGGGAATATATCCCTGTTTTTCAGGTCTTTTAGAAGAACCTTCCCTTTCACGTTCCCATCTTCCTGGTAAGAACCAAACTCAAGGGCATGAACGACCGGAGCGCCAGACTCTTCGACAGGTGAAACGGATTCCTCAGACGATGGTTTGATCGCCTTATCATCGGATGGAACCAGGCCCGGCCCCTTTAGAGAATCGAGTATCTTCATCATCGTTTCACCACCTTTCCGGCTGATTTTCGCCATCAACACTCGGATTCCCACGCTCCCTTTTTCAGGGATGAACTGGTAGCCGTAATAAATCCGGTTCTTTTCTTTGTGCCTGTATTTGTGGACCCAGCAAGGCTTTCCGCCGATCTCTTGAAGGCCCAGATTTTCCACAAGCTTGATGTCCCAGGCCTCATCCCGGGACTTTTCGATAAGATGGTCAGAAAAACTTTTCAGATCTTCACCATCGGGAAGAGAGACAAGGCTCAGTTCAAACCAGCCTTTACCGGGTTTGTACAACTGAACGCCTCCATTCTTCAGGGGTTTTTTGGGCCCCCAGTCGCCAGGATAATCGAAAGAGAACGTACCCTTCGGAGAGTTCCATGTTTTGGTCCCGGAAGTTTCGTCAGGGTTGATGGAAATCTGTAACTCGGCCGCAGCCGGAACGACTGTTATCAAAACCAAAAGCAACATAAAGGTTATCTTTCTCATAGTCTTCTCCCTCTCTTTAATTAAATCGACACGCATAACATCCTTCCAATTCCAATACTGGTTGTACTTTGTATTTTTCAAATTCGTTAATAAACAAATCGAGCGCCTTTATTTGATATCATCAAAATAACTTTAAATCAAAAACAACTGGATTCGCCAGTTCAGTCTTCGCTAAAGCTACGACCCAGCAAGGTGACATGTCACAGAGCTCAGTTAAAAAACAGGCAGCCATCTTCTCAAATTTTACGCTGCGCCAGGAATATTCAAGATTAAGAAAAACCAGCCGGGCAGATACATAGGCACTGCCCCTGCGATTAAAAATAAACCATTTCAGTTGCTATCAAATTTCCGTGGATATTGACCCGGAAATGCCATGCTGGTAGTATATGCTTTTCAATAAGCAGGTTGATATTTAAAAGGGAATAAACATGAAGGGAAATAACACTTTTGCTCTTATATGGGATATGGACGGAACCATGGTCGATACCCGTCATGCACACTGGCTGGCATGGAAACAGACAATGGCCGCTGAAAATTACGATCTCACCTGGGAAACCTTCCTTAAAACCTTTGGACAGCGGAATGATGCAATATTACGAGACCTGCTGAGTTCGGACCTTCCGGATGCTGAAGTCGGCAGGATTGGTGATGCCAAGGAACAGATGTTCAGGGATGTGATCAAAGAAAAGGGAGTCCAGCTTCTGCCCGGCGCGGGGCAGCTCATAGATCAGGCGGTAACTCACGGGTGTCTACAGGCCGTGGTCTCATCGGCCCCCCGCAAAAACATAACCACCATCCTGGAGGTAATCCATCGCCTTAATACCTTCTCTGTTTTGGTATGTGCTGAAGACGTCAGCCATGGTAAACCTCACCCGGAAGGCTGCATCACAGCTTCCCGGAAACTTGGTGTTTCACCCTCGAAATGCATAGTTCTGGAGGATGCCCCGGCTGGTCTTGAGGCAGCCCGCCGTGCAGGTATGGCATGTGTAGGTGTACTGTCCACCCACGACCACATCGACAAAGCCGACCGGATTGTTTCATCTCTTGAAGATCTCTCACTGGCCGATATGGAAACGCTCATTCATCAGCATAAAGCATTATGATGACGAACGTATATTTGGTACAGGATAATAATATATTGAAAGGAAAAGATATGAAAACATATGAGAACATGACCATATGGATGGTTTCGGGAAGTCAGCACCTTTACGGGGATGAAACCCTTAAACAGGTAGGATCACATACCGAAGAGATTGCCGCATACCTGAACGAACTGGATCGGATACCTGCAGAGATTCAGTACAAAGGTATCCTGACTACCCCGCAGGAAATCACAGATTTCTGTGTCAGAGCCAGCGCTGATGAACATTGCGCTGGTGTTATACTCTGGATGCATACCTTTTCACCGTCAAAAATGTGGATAAACGGCCTTAAGGTAATTACCAGGCCAATCCTCCATTTGCACACTCAGTACAACAGGGATATTCCATGGGACGAGATTGATATGGATTTTATGAACCTCAACCAGTCCGCACACGGGGATCGGGAGCATGGATTTATCAATACACGGATGAAAATCGAAAGGAAGGTGGTCACCGGATACTGGAAAGACATTAAGGTTCACCGGAAGATAGGTTCCTGGATACGCGCCGTCGCAGCGCTGAAGGATATGCAGGGCGCAAAGGTGGCCCGCTTCGGAGATAACATGAGAGATGTGGCTGTAACAGAAGGGGACAAGGTTGCTGCCCAGATAGCTTTTGGTTTTGATGTGTACGGTTATGGAGTGGGTGATCTTGTAGCCGTAATAAAGGCAGTACAAGAAGATCGGATTGATCGGTTGATAAAAGAATACAAAGAGACTTACGAAATTGATGAGGAATTACTTCCCGGCGGCAGCCGTCATGATGACCTCAGAGAAGCTGCCCGACTGGAGGCCGGTATAGAAGATTTTCTGATCAATGGAAATTTTGTCGCGTTTACTACTACCTTTGAAGACCTGGAAGGGATGAAACAGCTCCCAGGTTTTGCATGCCAGAGGCTCATGGAAAAGGGATACGGTTTTGGAGCGGAAGGGGACTGGAAAACCGCTCTTCTGGTGCGGGCCATGAAAGTTATGGGCAAAGGCCTGTCCGGAGGGACTTCTTTTATGGAGGACTATACCTATCACCTGGATCCCGCAAATCCAATGGTTCTGGGAGCCCATATGCTGGAGGTCTGTCCAACAGTATCCGGATCCGAAAAAGTGAAGATGGAAATACACCCTCTGGGAATAGGCGGCAAGGAAGATCCGGTTCGACTGGTATTCAATGTTCCTGAAGGAGATTCCCTTAACGCGTCCCTTATCGATATGGGGAACCGGTTCAGACTGCTGGTGAATGAAGTCCGAACAGTCAACATCACTGAAAAGTTTCCCAGACTTCCGGTAGCCAGGGTTCTCTGGAAACCCAGGCCGGACCTGGAGAAAGCATCCCATGCCTGGATACTGGGGGGCGGAGCCCATCATACCGGGTACAGCAAAGAGGTTACCACTGAGATGCTTACTGATTTTTGTGAAATGTGCGGTATAGAGATGGTTTTAATCAATGATAGTCTCGATATCGATTCTTTCAAAAAAGAACTGAAGTGGAATGACCTCTACTACACTTTAAAAGCTTTTTCAGGAGGGGTTTGATATCCATCCTCATCGTTTATGATATCAAGACAGGTATTTCCGGGTTCCGGGAAAGGAGTATAAACATGAAAATCATCAGGTTAATTTTAATTATTTCTGTTTTACTCGCAGCAAATTCCGCTCTTGCATTCAACTGGCCTCAGTACCTCGGGCCTGACAAAAATTCCAAATCCGGTGAAAAGGGGCTGTTACGATCATGGCCTGAAAAGGGACCGGAAATTCTATGGACTGTTCCGGTTGGTGAAGGTTTTGGCGGTCCGGTTGTCAAAGACGGTAAGGTCTATATGCTCGACAGAGATGATAAAGTCGGCGATAATCTTCGTTGTTTCGACCTTTCCACAGGTAAAGAACTCTGGAATTTTACCTATGACGCTCCCGGATCTGTCAGTTTTCCCGGTTCGCGAAGCGTACCGACCGTTGATGGGAATCACGTCTATTCATGCGGCCACAATGGCGATCTCTATTGTATAGACATCAACTCCTACAAGCCTGTTTGGAACAGGAATATCTGGACCGATTTCGGCGGAGTATTAGGCGGCGGATACCCGCAAGGGCCCGGGCCTGCAAGCAGATTTCCGATCTGGGCAATCACACAGAATCCGCTGATTTACGGTGATTTGCTTATTATTGCATCCCAGGCCCCTGAGGCCGGTGTGGTAGCCTATAACAAACTTACAGGTGATGTGAAATGGAAAACACCGTCTCTTGGCTATGTCGGCTATGTCAGCCCGGCAATCGTAAAGGTGGACGGAAAGGATCATGTCGTGATGGTTACCCCATCAACCAATCCCTTCAGAAAAACGAGCCCTGATGAATACAAGACAGGCAAAATTATTGGCATGGATCCTCGCGATGGTAAGATTTTATGGGAATACACGGATTGGGAATGTCACATTCCAGTACCAAGCGCATTTGATGCAGGCAATAATAAAGTCCTTGTCGTGGGCGGATATGAACTGGGAACTGTTATGATCAAAGTCGAAAAAAAAGCAGACGGCAGCTATGGTACAACAGAACTTTTTAAAACTGAAGAGTTTGGGGATCAGACAAAACCGCCTGTTTTGTATAACGGTTATTTCTATGCTCAATACGGAACCAATAGCCGCAGAGACGGCCTTGTTTGTATGAGTATGGATGGGAAAATAATGTGGAAGACCAAAAAAAGTCCCGGATTTGACAAAGGCAGCATGATTCTCGCGGATGATATGATTATCAGCACTGACGGCGCAAAGATGTTATACCTTATCGACCCGACACCGGAAGGATTCAAAGTGCTTGCAAAGGCCGAATTGCTGGACACAAGACAGGCCTGGGCACCTCTGGCATTAAGCGACGGGAAGCTTTTGATAAGGGATCAGAAACAGATGAAATGTATTCGTTTAAAATAAAAAATTTAAATTGTGACTCTTCATGGTTAGCGGGGTGAACCCTATGAAGCACTGCTTCTCACGATTTGTATCGTCCCGGACATCCCCTTTATATATTCACTTCCCGATACAGCATTTCCCAGTTCATACAATCCTGATGCAGAACCGAAACTGCCGTAGAACATCACTACGTTTCCCCATGGTGCATAGTAGGCCAATGTTCCGGCTTTTGCATCAGTCAGCGGAGTATCTGCAGTACTCAGCTTCTTCGGGGGATAGAAGATTTTCTCGTTACTGCTGTAATCTTCCACTACAATGCTGAGTGGAAGTTGATCATACAGATCCTTTGCAGCTGTAGTATTATTAAGTTCAAACACCGTAGTTTTACCTTTTGCAGTTACATTAATTTTCATGGTCTTACTGTTCTCCGATGAATGTGAGTAAACAATGAAAATACAAATTATAAAGCCTGTAACTAAAACTGATAAAATTCGCTTCACAATGTCTCTCTTTTATCTTTTCCTTTATACGTATCTGTTACTTTTTTACGGAGTTTAAAACCAGTTCAAGGACATCTCCGGCATTACGTGCCACTTCCGGACCGACCTTTCCCTCCAGAACTTTTATAAAATCTTGAAGCTGTTCAGGCGTAACCCCGTTGTTCATGCTTATACCATAATGGGCCTGAAGCTGGCTGCCTACACCCTTGATGTTTGCCAGGGCAGCTATGGTGGCAAGCTCCCGGTCACGCCAGTCGAGCACATCCCGCTGAAAGATATTACCAAAGAGATGGGCCTTGAGATACTCATCAATGACCGGGGCAAAATCAAACAGAGGGCCTTTTACGGGCACGCCTATCAGTTTTGTCTGATTTTCCGTACCGAATACAAGGCTGGTTTTGTCCGTGGGCATGGGACCGGCTTCTTTTCCCTGTTCATCCTTAATACCTTTTTCCATGCGCTCATTCATTACCCCCATGAATGTGCCGAGGCCGTTCAGGCTTCGGGGAAAGCCCGCATAGGCATACATCTGGACAAGGATTTCCTTGATTTCGTTTACGGTCAGACCTGCATCGAGTCCTTCATTAAGGGCTGGTTTGAGGCGATCAATGTCTCCTCCTGCTGTAAAGGCAGCTATCTGTATGATGCTTTGCTCCCTCTGGCTTAACGTGTTTTGTTTTTCCATATTCTTTTCCTCCGAACTCATTGCAAAGGTGGGCATTAAAAGAGATACCATTATCAAAAATGATAGAATATTTGTTTTCATGATTTTCTCTCTATTTCCCCAGATACTGTTCATCCGTGACCTTTTCTTTCCATATGACGTTTTTGCCGTCAAGGGAACCGGTAATCACAAAATGGGTCATGGGGGCGTCGGGTGTAGCCCCGTGCCAGTGATCGATGTCAGCCGGGCACCAGACTGCTTCACCTTCATTGAATTTGATAATATTTCCATCCCGCGTCCCGGTCAGGGCGACACCTGATGTCACGATCATGTGCTAACCTGCAGGATGGAGATGCCATGCTGTTCTTGCACAGGGCTGAAATGTAACATAGGCACCTGAGTAGTGGGCGGTTTCATTTTCCGGGAACACCATTTTGACCTCTACATCACCGGTAAACCATTCTTCCGGTCCTTTAAAGGACTTCTGAGAGTCGCCGCTGTATTTCACCTGAGATCCATTAACCTGTTCATGGCCTTTATTCAGACCGGCATAAACTAACGGTACGAAGAGTATTGAAAATATTGCGATCAGTACAAGTTTATCCATTTTTTCTCTCCTGTCGTAAAAATGTTTAAAATGTTGCTGCATCAATTACAAAGCGGTACCTTGCTTCTTTGTTAACCACCTTTTCCAGGGCATCATTCACATGCCTTGCATCGATAATCCGAATCTGAGGCAGCACCTTGTTGTCTGCACAATAGTTTACCACATCCTGTGTTTCAGGCATACCTCCGATAAGTGATGCATTGAAATTTACCCTGCTTGCGGCCGGTCCAGGGTTGTTTAGTGTAAGAGCGAATCCTTCGGGCATACCCACCTGTGTGAAAAATCCGTTGGGTTTTACCGTTGAGGCATAGGAGGCAACATCGAACTGAACCGGTATTGTTGAGATCATATAATCCAGTTTACCTTTGTAAGGTGCAAACTTTGCCGGATTATCTACTACTATTGCCTCTTTGGCTCCGAATGAAAGAATATCCTTTACCTTGTCCGGTGAGGTGGTAAAGGCGTAGACTTCAGTCCCTTTTGACACAGCAAGTTTGATGGCCATATGGCCCAGTCCTCCAATGTCTGCTACACCCATTTTAATCCCTTTTTTCAGGTCAGCCTCCATAATTGGTGAATAGGTTGTTATACCGGCACATTATTAACTGGTTATACAGCCGCTTTTTGAACCTCGATTACACATGAGGCATCTGCTGGCTGATTTTCATCAAATATTATTTCTCCAATTGAATCCGCATGAATATACCCTGCGGATGGATTTTTTACGCTTGTTACGTGCCCCCTGATGGAAGCCTGAACTTCACTGTATTCAAAGGAAAGATCGCAATCGATCATTTCACAGTCTTCAAGAACCAGACCTTTTGTATAGCAGAGGGGCTGGGTTCCTTCTATTTTACACCGCACAAATTTGAGATTTTCAGAGTACCAGCCAAGGTATTCACCCTTTACAAAACTGTCATAAACCGTGACGTTTTTACTGTGCCAGAATGCATCCTTTGTATCCAGACTGGAATTTCTGATTTCAACATCATTCACATACTGGAACGAGTATTTTCCGTACATACGAAAATTATCGAGCCGGATCTTTGATGTATAGAAAAGGGATATTTTGATTCCAGTTCTGCATTCTTTATACTGATTCCCTTTGAAAGCCATGCAAACTCAGATGAGTTTATAGTGCAGTTTTCAATTGTGATACCTTCACATTCCCTTACGGCCTTAATACCTCCCATGCTGCAGTCCTTAATTGTAATGTGCCTGTCATACCAGAGCGCAGCACGGCAGTCCTCTGTCATGCGGCTGTTTTCAATTACGGCATTATTCACATGCCAGAGGGGATATCGAAGCCTGAGATCACAGTCGGAAATCCATATGTTTCCGCTTTCCTTTAATGCAGATTCTCCATCAAGGGGTCCGTCAAATACACAGCGGATTATTTTCGCATCGTGTATACCGTAAAGGGCCCTTTCTTCATCCAGTGTTAAGTCTTTATAATTTTCCATTTTCCTGCTTCTGTCTGAAAATTGTTATAATGTTTTTCTGTGCTGCTGTCTCATATACGGCAGCAGGTTTTCTCAATCTTTGAATAGTATATTAATACCGGGCAGGCCCGTTTAAAATACCTGATCCTGCCAATAAATTGCCTATTTCTACCTGAAGTTCTATTTTTGGGTTACAGATCATGGAATCGTTTGCTTAATAAGAAATAAAGGTAAAACTCGATTTTCACCATTCGCCTTTGCCAGGATCGGTCTTAAAAACGCAGACGCCCAGGTCGGTCGTTTCTACAAAACATAAATTTCATTTCTTTTGTTTTTAAACTTTCGTGCTTTTCGTGTGTTTCGTGGTTATAATAAATTCACTGCCTGTGGCATTCAGGATGAGACAGATAGAACAGCACTATTAATATTACCCGGTATTACAGTTTTATATATGCATTACCCTGATTAAAATTCTGATTTTATCTGTACAGGCAGAATCAGGCAATGTTTATACAGGATCAGGTATTTAAAATCTGCCGGACCGGTATTAAAATATCATTAATGAAATAAAAGATTTTCTTCTAATAAATATTTTAAAAAAGGAGTTTAAAAATGATTCTTGAAGAAAAATACACTTTATCAAACGGGGTTGAGATTCCTAAACTGGGACTTGGAACATGGTTTATAAATGATGAAAACGCTGCACAGGCAGTAAAGGATGCCGTAAAAATCGGATATCGTCATATCGATACTGCCCAGGCCTATGGCAATGAAAAAGGCGTTGGTGAGGGTGTCAGAGAATGCGGTTTGGGCAGAGAGGATATCTTTGTTACTACAAAACTTGCAGCAGAGGTAAAATCATATGAATCCGCAGTTTCATCCATTGATGAGTCTCTGAATAAAATGGGTCTTGATTACCTTGACCTGATGATCATCCACAGCCCCCAGCCCTGGGCGGAATATGGCGTTGAAGACCGTTTTTTTGAAGGAAACCGCGAAGCCTGGAAAGCCCTTGAAGAGGCCTGTAAAGCAGGAAAACTTCGCTCAGTAGGTGTTTCCAATTTTAGAAAACAGGACCTCGATAACATATTAGAATCCTGCTCAATTGCCCCAATGGTAAATCAGATACTGGTACATATCAGCAATACTCCGCAGGAACTGATACAGTACTCCAAAGACAAAGGCATGGTTGTAGAGGCCTATTCTCCGGTTGGACACGGAGAGCTTTTTAAAAACAAAGAAATTGCAGACATGGCTCAAAAATACGGAGTCTCCATACCTCGTTTATGTATCCGTTACACTTTGCAGCTTGGTCTTCTCCCGTTACCAAAGACCGCCAACCCAGATCATATGAAAGACAACGCGGATGTGGACTTTGTAATATCCGAAGCGGATATGGAACTATTAAAAAACATGAAACAGATTGAAAATTATGGAAAAGCGAGCATATTTCCTGTTTACAGGTAAAATTCAAAAGATATTAACCATCCGCCGTTGCCACGGCTATGGCGGATGGTTAATAAAGGTTTTAGTTTTTTCCGTTTTCCCTCAGCCATTCAAAATACTCATCCATAAACTCAAGCTGAGGTATGTTCGGTACAGGACCGGCATGGGGAGCACTTCCTTTCAGGTATAAAACTGCATTGTCTCCGTCATTGAACTGAGGCCATTCAGGTAAATCCTCTTTATTGGGATCACCGTTTTTTGCAAAGCTGGTCCAGTAATCCATCATTATGGATGATAATTTCTTATCCTCATCCGTGTACATAAAATTAAAATTATTATCCACATGACCGAAAACATAGTTTATTTCATCCGCATGGGCCGCATCAGGAAGAGATTCTCCTGTTTTTCTGGGAGGCTGGGGCTGGTCAAAGTAATACACATAAACATTTGATTTACCGGTCTTTTTCTGAAGTTTTGCCCAGGTCCATGAAGGCCATGCAAAGGCTGTATCACGGAATATATTACGGGCAGACCTTAATGCAACTGAATCATCCGCTGCAGAATAAACTTCAAGTGCCTTTTCTGCCAGGTGCCCGAACTTTGCGGGTAATGATCCCATGTGCTGTTCTGCGGTTACACCATGGATAAATATGGCTCCTTCGTTTGAATTTGTACCTATTATCACATCCACATCATTGTACTCACCCTTTGAATAGAGTTTGTACTGGTCATCTGCTATCACGTAACCGTCACACACAGGCCAGAAACCGCCCATGTTTGCAGTGGAAGAATCATTTAAAAAATTCACATAGGGTACCTTCCTAAGTTCAGCTATAGAACCCGCCCCCATTCTTTCGGCAAAGTCCAGTCCCTGTTTTTCTGCACCCTTTAATGTCTGAATACCGTCTACTCTCACATCTTTCACCGGCCCGAATGATCCGCCGCTCTCGCTTATTGCCCTGTGAAAAAGACCTTTTGCAAGGGGAGATGCGCAGAGCATGCTTACGGATATACCCCCTGCTGATTCGCCAAATATGATTACGTTTTGAGGATCTCCGCCAAAGGCCGAGATATTATTCTGTACCCATTTAAGGCCTGCAATCTGATCAAGCAGGCCATAATTACCTGATACGCCCTGTTCATTTTCAGCGCTTAATTCGGGATGAGCTAAAAAGCCAAGGGCTCCCAGCCTGTATGCAATAGTTACAAATACCACTCCCTTTTTAGCAAAGTTAGTGCCGTCGTAGCTTTCCATGACAGGCGAACCTATGGCAAAACCTCCGCCGTGTATCCATACCATAACATACATTTTTTTCATTATACTCCTCCTTATTTTGAAATAATTGGAAGAATCAGGCGGGATGGATGAGCCTCATCATGAAAAACCGTGTTTTCTGCCTTTTGATACTGATATCGGCTTTCCATGGTAATAAATCCGCCGGTATTGCTGTTACGGTTAAAACGCGGGAAATTACTGCTTGAAACTTCAAGCCTTATAGAGTGACCCGATAAAAACACATTTCCTGTAGTCCACAGGTTTATTGTAATTTCATATATCTCACCAGGTTCGAGCAGCTCAGGTGCAGTGAATGAATTTCGATACCTGGCCCTAAGAATACCCTCAGTCAGAATTATTGCACGTCCGTCCGGGAACACGTCAACAAGTTTTCCTGTAAAATCCGTATCAGGTGCCGAAGACGACACAAACAGATGCAGTTCAATCGGGCCGATAACCTCCGCAGGCTTATCAAGCACAGTCGTGGTATAAACCAGGACATCATCACGTGTTTCAACAGTTCTCTGGTCCCTTGGACCTGTTGCATTTCCTCCGGGTAAAAGCACCTGTCCTCCAACAGTTGGCACCGGTTCAAGAGGATCAAAAACATATTTATCAGGAGATTCATTGCCTTGCGGTTCAGTTGAAAGTATACCGCCACCATTAAGGGTGTTTGCCTTTCCGCTGCCGTTTAAATAAAAGGGCTGATATTCTGTTCCGGGAACGGGCCAGCCGGATTCTTTTCTCCACTGGTTTGTTCCCATCACAAAGATCATCACCGGAGGTTCCTGGTCTATGCCGTTACCGATTCCTTTTAGCCACTTATCAAACCAGTTCAAGTGTATACCCGGAAGATCTACGGCAAGACTGCTGGCGTGGAAGCCGAACTCCATTTCAGGAAAACTGCCGCTGAAATTTATATGAGACCACGGCCCTATGATAAGGCGCTGGTTCTTCCGCGCTTCTTCAGATGCGCCATGCTCTTTCATTCCAATATAATTCTGAAGTGTACTCCATAAAAATATGTCGTACCATCCTGTTATATTAAGGGCAGGCACCTTTATTTTGCTGTATCCTGTTTTTGGTGAAGCCTGCTCCCAGAATTCTCCTGCTTCTGAATGGGAAAGCCAGTCCAGGTAAAACGGCGCATATTTTTTTATAAAAGGATGAGCAGCAAGAGGAAGCTCAGTAAGTGCGGTATCTACATCCGGCAGAAACTCCCCATCTGTCACATTTTCACCATTTTTAATTCTGCGATTTATTTCAGCAGGAACGATGTCTGCAACCACCCATCTAAGATCATGAAGCACCTTGGCCCCGCCCTGGTATGAACACCCCTCATATGCATCCGAGAATGTCATTGAAGGCGCCATTGCCCGAAGGGACTCAGGCTGTTGACCCGCAGGAAGCCACTGTGCTGCGCCGAGATACGAACCGCCGAATGTGCCTACCGATCCGTCACACCACGGCTGTGAGGCTGCCCATGAATAGGCGTCAACACCGTCAGGTGTTTCCTGGAAATGGGGATTAAATTTCCCTTCGGATGCATAGCGGCCCCTTACATCCTGTGCCATAACAGTATACCCTGATTCTACAGCCCGGAGTATGTTAAATGTATCATTATGACTTACCAGGTTGTCTTTATTATATGGGGTGCGGACTACCAGAACCGGTGAAGGAGGTGAGTTGTCAAGACGGTAGATATCAGTGGCAAGTTTTACACCGTCACCCATGGGAACCATAACGTTTTTATCTATGATAATCTTTGTCATGTAACTGTTCCTTTTTCCTTTCCGGGATTGTTGAAGCTTGTTATAACTCCTCTCCCTTGACGGGAGAGGTTGGGAGAGGGTGGTAAAATAGAAACTTCATACCTTATTGCTGCTTTCCTCCCTCACTTAATCCCTCCTACCAGGGGAGGAAATATTTTAAAAGCATATTCCTTAATTCAACAGCATTTTACAGTTTCTCCGCCTGATCAAATTGTCTCACCCTTTAATTGCTTTTTGTATTTAAAGCGCTTTGTTGCATTACCTGTCACCAGGTAAACACCTGTCAGAACCAGCGCTGCAGCGGCTATTTTATCCCATGAAAAGGTATCCTGTCCAATGCCTATTGCAACAACTGATGCCACAAGAGGCTGGAGGTTCATAAAATTGCTTACTGTGCCTGCTTCAAGCCTTTTAAGTGCAAATGGCATAAAGAAAAATGCAAGTGTTGTTGAGAATATAAAGGCATAGGAAAGTAATGATATTGCCTGCAGAGTGGTTTCACTGGAATATATTCTCTGACCCTGTAATCCCGAAAAACTCAGGGGCATAAGAACCACTGCTGAAAAGAGAAACATCCATTTTGCTATGGTCAGGGGATTGTATTTTGCTGATATCTTTCTGGTTATAACTATATATGATGAATAGGCAAATACGCATGCGATCACAAATATTATACCTATAAAATTATCGGAGCCGGCACCCCCGTTTCCGCTGCTTAAAATCACAAGCGCGGCACCGGATATGCTTATAATAATCCCTGTTATCTTCCTGTTGGACACATTCTCATTTAAAAAAAGTGCGGAAAGCAAAAGCGCCACAACCGGTGTTAAGGCCATGAGCAGAGAGAAGATTACAGGCGTAGTGTATCTCATTGACTGTGAAAACAGATACTGTGTACCGGGGTAACCGACAAGTCCGCCGATCATCATTATAATCAGGTCCTTAACTGTAACTTTTTCTTTTTGTAAAAACAGCCCGATCAGCCAGAATACTGCGGTTCCAAAGAACATCCTTGAAATGGTATAGCCCAGCGGCGTCATCCAGTGCGACATCAGGGTCTTGGTAACCGGTATATTTAGTCCGAAAATTATATTCGCGGCTGCAGCAGCCGCTATTCCTCTATGTTTATCCTTAATCATTTAATCCTTCTAATCCTTAGTCTATTACCCCGGTTTCCCGGAGCCATACTGATATTCTATCAGGCAGATTTGCTCCTGAAAAAGCGCTGGGGTTGTTTCCCATTATCTCAAGGTATTCCTTCTGTGTAACTTCACGGGTGTTCATAAAAAAATCGTTTACAGTAACAGGATGCAGTGTTTCATCATCTCCCCGCCAGGCCTCGGAACCGGGGCTCCCCATATTAAAGGTGCCCCCCTTAATAAGAACAAATCCTTCAGGCACCATGATTTTGCTAATATTTGCTCCTTTATCCATTGGGGATACTGATTCGGACAGGCTCTTTCCGGTGTCGGATTTCATCCCCGGCTTTTCTGTATCCCCGCCGCACGCGTTTAGTGAAAATAATATCATCGCAACCTCCAGAATACATAAGATTATATTTTTCATGTAATTTTTCCTCCAGGCTGATTTTTCAGCAGTTTCCATATTTTATTACCTTATATAAACCGGAGGATTCTAAGCATTTCGACCCGCATCAAAGGCCTGTTTAACAGCCGGCGTTCCGTTGACTCCGCCCACATCCCAGACGCCTGTTACGGAGATAACACCCCTTTCTGTAATATTGCTCAGGCACTCAGTAAACTGCCTTAAGCTTTTTACTGTACTTTCAACCACCCCGCTCCCGCCAGCAGCTGATATAATAAAGTACACATCCTTGTTGCTGATCATGGAATAGAAGGGGCAAACCCTGTCGATGAATGTTTTCATCTGGGCGTTCATTGAATGAAAATATACAGGTGTTGCCAGAACCAGTACATCTGCAACCACCACCTTTTTCATAATGCTGTTCACATCATCCTTCTGAACACAGGCGTCCTGGTTTCCTACACAGGCACAGCACCCTGTGCAGTAGTTGATTTCTTTCTCTGCCACCCGAATTTTTTCCACATCGTGACCTGCCTCTAAAGCTCCGCGCATGAATTCATCACACAGAAAGTCAGAATTACCGCCTTTCCTGGGACTTGCCGACACTATAAATATTTTTTTACTCATGATGTTCCCCCTGTTATACCTTTAAGTCAATGGTTACAGTTATGCTGCTATCCAGTGTATCCATGACTGAAAGAGGACAATCGATTCTGCCAAGGGTAACAAGATTACCGAACTGCCCGGATATTTCTTCATCTTTATATAATATGGCAATGAGTTCCTTTGATGACCTGCTGTTGTTTAATAATGCCGGAATCATTGTGTCTCCTGCAGTAAGTGTTATTTCAGTCATATTATCGGGGATGGATTTCGTGTCTTTATTCATATTATTTTCAGTTTTATTATTCATTTTTAACCTCTTTTTTAAAAGTCATATGAATTCTAATGACTGGCAGGTCGCTTTTCTATACCTGATCCTGTCTATTTATTGCCTAATCCTGCTTGTGTATGTACAGAAGGTTCTTTAATTGTTATAAATAGTGCATAAAACTGATTTACTGAATAAAAAGGAGTTTTATATGAACGAAATATCAGAAATATTAAATGGATTTCCCCTGGCCGATACCGGGGCAACCGAATCAAGGCTCAAGGGAGTGCTTTATTTTAAGGAAATCAAGCACATCCCCAGGAGACCCATGGTTTATGATCCGGGTATCTGCATAGTTACCCAGGGTTATAAGGTCGGGCACCTGGGAGAAAACAGGTTTCAGTATGATGCCGACAACTACCTGGTAACCTCCATAAGCATGCCCTTTGAATGCGAGACTTTCGGAACCCCTGAAAAGCCTCTGCTCGGCATTTATATATGTATTGATATGGCCCAACTGCACGACCTGATAGGTCGGATGAGTATAGAAATGGAGCCCGTCAATGGAGGAATAAGGCATTACCCCGGGCAATTGGCCCGGCTGTTATGGATAAGGATATGGCGGATGCAACTACCAGGCTGGTAAAGTGCCTGCAGTCCGAGACCGAAGCTCAAATATTAGGCCCGGGTCTTGTCCGGGAAATACTTTACAGGGCTCTTTGCGGAGCACAGGCACCGGTACTCTATTCACTCGCCATGCATAGCGGGACTTTCTCCCAGGTAGCAAGGGTCTTGAAATATATACAGAGTGACTATGCAGGAAAAATGGATGTGGAACAGCTGGCCGACAACGCCCGTATGAGTGCATCTGCTTTTCATCGCGCCTTTAAGGAAGTGACATCGGAATCTCCCATGCAGTACCTGAAGAAGGTAAGGCTTACCAGGGCAAGAGATTTAATGGTACAGGAGAATTTGAAGGCTTACATCGCGGCCGACCAGGTTGGATATGAAAGCTCCTCCCAGTTCAGTCGTGAATTCAAGCGCTACTTCGGACAAAGCCCCGCGGAAATGGTGCGAGAATTACGTGCTTCGTGATGCGATGCAATCGGTGGGATTTTTGAGCAATTGCACTGCTTAAAAAATATACAATACTTGCATTATTTTGGAATCTCGATATCTTTAACCATACATTTGGCATCATAAACTTACACTCCCTGCTCCACTTGACTTATTGAGTTGAATTACACAGCCACAACTTGGGCACATTGGATGGATGGTTGAGATACAATAATAACATAGGATTCAAGCGGCTTCGTGTTAAAAATTTAATCAATAAATTTACCTGATATTTCACTTGCATAATTAACCAAAAACCTATTATGTTTTTTGTATTGTCATAGATTTTTAAGGAAGAAGAAGACAGGACAAGAACCATCCTGTCTTTTCTTTTGCATGACCTGTCAGAACAATGGACTCTTTACATTTTTATTTCAGGACTGATTAACGATTTCAACTGTTATTTTAATTTTTAAATTGATTGGTATTTCTACTGGTTTTTCACTGTTATAAACAAAGCTGACAGGTAGCGAAATTTCTCCTTTATTTTCTTTTGGCTTCGTTATTATTTCAGGTTTTGCCTTTTTCACACTTTTGCCCCTTTCCCACGCTAAATAGTCCTTTTGAAGCTTTATGGCCCATTCATCAGGATTGTCAACAGCCTTAGCTTTACACATAAATACGGATTCTCTCTTTTTAGCTACTCTGACCTGCAATATATCGGAGACTTCTTTATTATCCATTATGAATGCTTTTAGTCTCGAAGTGTGGTAGCTAATACCAGTTCGTTTGATGCTTTTTTCGATCTCCTTTGAGGTAAATTCCACCATTGTGTTGTTAAGCAGAAATTTAAGTATCTTCCTCATAGTTGGTTCTTTCTTATCCATTATTTTACCCTCCCGATTTAAAGTGTCTCCAAAGAGCCAATTCTCTTTGAAAGTTCTACTATTGAAACGGATTAATTATTACTACAGCGACATATTTTAGTAGACAAATGAAATGGCATCGTGTATTATAACATTAAGTGGGACCTATGGTGGGGATCACAGTGCCCCATTTGGCAGAAGA
>JASFHE010000021.1:0-22009 GCA_050123415.1 Desulfobacteraceae bacterium
CCCTTTTTGTGGAGTAAAGGATATGAAGCTAATGTGCGTTATTCGTTGACTGCCATCTCGACTGAAAGAAGATCAAGAACCTCATCCGAATCGGCATCAATAATCATTGACTAGTCCGTGTTTGAACGAAAGTGGACAACATCACCAACTTTTCTTAATACCATAATTAATTTATTTTTGTCTTTAAATACTTGAATGCTTCGCTATCCGAGCGTCCTTTCTTCTTGCTGTAAGCCTTAGATAAATTTTTTAACCTGGCAATCCGCTCCATATTAAAAGGGTGTGAATCATAAATACATAAACCGGGATTCCCATTTCCAAATACTTTCATAAATTTTTCAAATATTTTATAGCTATGCTTCAAAGAATAACCGATCTCACGAAAGGCCTTGATAATATGTGCATCTGCCTGGTGTTCCCAGAGCCGCTTATAACTTTTATAAACAATTTTATCCGCAACTGCATCATATTGCATGGCGTCAAAATACTTTTCGACCCGCTTTTTATCCCAATTCATATCCATACCGTATTCAGCAAATAGACGTTCAGCAAAATGACGACGGATAGCATGACGATATTCGATGTGGCCAACCTCATGAGCGATCACCGATGCCAGTTCAGCTTCACTCTCGCACAGGGCAATCAATCCTTCATAAATGAATATGACCCCTCCGCCGCAGGTAAAAGCATTTACAGTATCGCCAGCGAGGAGGCCAATTTTCCACTCAAGGTTCTTTCGTGTAGAGCTTGCCATTACCGGTGCCGCAATTTTCTGCAATGCCTGCTCACACTGCCGATTTAATGTCCTGGGAACTTCTTTATGGTTTTCGCGATAGCGTTGCCACCAGAAATCTGCGAAAGCGGTATCTACGTCATCCATTCCTGCCTGTGCTGATACAGGGAACAAAACACTCAGAGGAAGTACTGCCAGCACCTTCAAAAAATCACGACGTTTTTGTCTTAGTTCATTCTTTTTCATTTATCCACCTGACAATTTTCAGATGGGCAAGATGCCTCCAGGGATACTCTAGTTGCATATCGATTTGGTGCTCTGAACACAAAGCTTGTTTTTGACTTTGGTGCAAGCTGAAGGTATTTTGTATCGTCAAAAGGCATTTTTTCGCTGACACCTTCTTTGGTATACCAGATCGGTTTAATAGAGATGAGGATATTTTTTCTTGATTTGTTTAAGAACCTAACATTGGCTTCATTCAAAGAAATAGGAATGCCGGTAGCGGGATCACGACGACGCACTACCATATCCTTATTTTCAATCTTGAGGTACCGTTTTAACTTTTTGTTATTGTATGAGACCACGATCTGCTGGTCAGCCTGCTGATCAGCGGACTTGAAGGTCAGCAGCATATTGCTGCTGCGGTCAATATCGATTTTGACATCATAGCCCTGATCATCCATGGAGGCATATAACTCGTCTGTGAGTATATTCCATTTGATTTTTTGTTTGGATGTAAAGTGGTAAACCTGTTCACCATAGTTACCTCGGTCGTAATCTCTCTCAAGTTCCACACCCCGGTTTTGGGTGAACCACTTTCTGATAAAAGACAGTTTTGCACGGTCCTCACGCGTATCAGTATTGACGCCGCTTATTACCAATGTGTATTTTAAAACCCCTTGGGATTTTTCAACATGATTATCTTTGACAGCTGCGCTTATCACCATATTAAACTGCTGAGATATATAGTTTGCAGTGGCTTCATATAGTTCATCCAGCAGTGCTGCTTTAGCGATGCCGGCATTTTCTCCATTACCATACTTCTTAATGCTTCTAGGCTTTGGTGATACAAGCTGGCGCATTGAATTCGCCTGTACAAGATCGATATCGACCCGAACATAGCCGCCCATACCGCGATCGCGCTGGCTGTATTGATCAAATTTTATTTCAATATCCTTAATTACAATAACCACATCACGATCGATAAGGGCCGCACATTCTTCATATTTTGCACGATAGGCTTCGGCCGACTTTTCAAATCCTCCTTTTTTCTTCTTCTCCGAAAGATCCATGAAATCATTACAATCTCTGCGCAAAATCTCGGGCTCGATATAGGTTTCGCTATAGTAGACATCATGCCCTAAATCCCGATCCAGTTTGTTATGGAGCCATACTATTAAGTCACGGCTATGGCCATCGTCAGTTTTGCTGACAAGTGCGAATTTTATATCACCCACCCGCTTATCTGCTCTTCCGATTATTTGCATCTGATTACGCACCCAGCCTTCAAGCTCATCCATACGTACTGTGGCGACAGACAGGCATTGAACCTTTGCCCCCTGCCTTTCGCAGGATTCTGAACTGTCGGGGAAAAAAGTTGACTTAACCCTGACCAGATCCTCCTCCAGGTCTCTCTCCAATGTACGCCGGATCGAATCCTCTGCTGTACCGGATGTTATTAACTTAAGTGAATCAGCCATTATCAATTTATATGCGCTTTTTAAGGCCTCAAACTCGCTCGCACCCTCACCCCAGCTTTCCATTCGTTGTGGCTTTGCATTGGCATGGAGTGTGTTGCAGAACATGAGGACAGCTATACAGTGAACAATTATTGTTTTCATTGGCAATACCTTTTTAGTGAAGGATGTGATAAATGAGGTGTATCTTGTATGGAAACTAAAAGGCGTTCAGTGACGCTATCGGCTATATTGTTAACGACATTGGCAAGCACCGGTGGCAGCCATACCCAGCCAAGCCAATCCTCTTTGTGGAGCATGACAGGAACCTGCTCATTATATGAAAAGCGTCCGGTCAGTATCGGCGGATCAACACTGGTAGTCTGTATTGACTTTTCACCTGTCAGGGGCAACTTAACCGCTGCTGCCAGAACTGCATCCACGCTTAAAACGGATATATACTTATTACCACTTTGAGGCTGTTGCTGAAGTCTTAAGCCTGCCAGACTACTGCGCACTTCCAGCCCCGGTACTCCTTCGATTGATTTCCCTTCACCTCCTGTCTCACATAATGGGGCCACCTTCAGCAAGCGCGGAGTATCAAAACCAATATCTGCCAGATTGGCGCTGTAACTTGACTGTGCGCTGACACGAGCTGCAAAAACGGGCCATTCACTTCGCACAAATTCCAGTACATCCGGGTTTGGAAGTAACACCACGCTGTCATAGCGACTATCATTTTGAAAACGCTTCATTAATTCGTCTTCAATAAAGCTGGAAAGCCAAACCTGTATGCGTTCAGGGAGTTTATTACTATCATCAAACTGTAAATGCTGCTCTATTGTTTTTAGGGTTGTTTCCGATAAAGACGGCTTGGCGATGCTTACATATCGAACATCAGCAATACTACGGTTAACCTGACGATTGTATTCACTGGAAGCCTTTTTTAACAGCTGGACAACAGCCTCATCAAATGCCAGTTGGAGATACCGGTCAAGTTGTGCTTGTGCGGGAATCGTTTTTGAAGAGAACTCTACCATGTGTGATTTGCTTGCGGTAAAACGAATTTCAGGCATCTTCTGACGGGCAAAACGAGTCCGAATATCATGCCCTATATGAATCCATAACAAATCAATGACTACCCACGTTGATGTCTCATTAGTTGGAGATGAAAGACTTGTGGTGTCAATACTAAGTAAAATAGCTGCACCGAAATTATATGGATCTTCTTCAGGATTCCAATTATCGATACTGGCACTCAAATTCATTATCTGACCGGAATGCAGTTTTGCCAGTTCACGGACATGTTCAGTCAATGCCCAGCGACTGTTATCCCCGGGAGAAAATACGCGCTGGAGGCGTTCAGCGGCAGCGGGTGCTCCTTCGGTATCCATGCCCAGAAAGTAGATAGATTTATTTTGATCTCTGCCGGCACCATCTTTCCGGGATAAGGCATTACCATTGGTAACGGATGCTTCAACAGTATCCACCCTCAGAAAACATGAGAGCATGTTCAAACCGCTGTAGCCACAGGCATGGATTGCAGCTATAAAGGTAAGACACATAAACCACTTCCTAAAATTAAGGAACTTTGATGCAGTATATTCGTGATTGCCCATGGTAATTCTTTCAGCCACCTTAGAGCTGTAAATCTTTGGTTACCTGAGCCTCATAGGCTGCGTTTTCTTTTTTTCTTTGTGCGACAATACGTTGATATTCATCGTCGTCAACACCTGTTTTTTTAATGGCACTGGAAGCTTTGGATACTTTGTATATTCCCTTCAGTGTATCAGTGGCCAGTCGGAACTGTTCCTTAAAATGATTGAGATCACCTCCCATAAGTCGCTTGAATGCCCAGTTCATGTTTTCGCCCATAAAATCAGCCATACGCTGATCCCATCCAACGATCAACCCGCCGCGTATTTCAGCGGCATGAAGTTCGGCTTCCGCTGAAATCAGCAACTCCTGGTTTATCTGTTCTTTTTCCTCAATAGCTTTCAGGATTTTTTCCATATCTTTATCGAGATCTCTGCGGATACTGACAATGTCCGACTCGGTCAGATCTTTAAACATTTTTCCATCGGCGATAAGACGCGTAGCTTCTACTTCCTTGTCAATCTCCAGCGCCTCAGCAGCAATAGCCAGGGCTTGCACGACAGAACCCGTCCAATGATCGGTAGTGCGCCTGATATAGGTCAGTCGTTTTTCGGCTTCACAGCGGTTCATTATCTTTTCAGGCAATTCTATTTCTACTTCTTCCAAACCCAGATTTTTTACGAATCGTTTTATACCTTTTTTCATTACCAAAGCTTTACCGTATTCAATCGGGTTCAGCGAATCAACCTCCGCTGTACTTCTGCTGCAGTCATCCTTTGCAGCAACATCGGAGTATGAATTCTTTTCCTTTTGCTTTGTATCGGTAGTTTTTTTTAAAAGGCCGCCTATTTTACCAAATACGGAGCTGTCAGCCGCATAGCCCTGACTAAACATTAACAAACACAAAATCATGATAATAAATCTTTTCATCATCCGGTCTCCTGTCACCACGTTAGTTTACGTGTTTTCTTCTTTTCTGTAATGGCCTGACTTGCCTTTAGCAGAGCACCCTTTTCAGGCAGTTTTCCACTAAGCAATTTTGCCTGCGCCCACCCCGCAGCATCAAAGCCGACCACTTCCAGCTCTCCGATGACAGCGCCACCTACACGGAGCAGATTGGTCTGAGTAAATTCGTCAACGACAGTCTCACCTTTGGTCATTGCCACAAATCGGTCTCCAATAGTAATTCCTACTTCCTGTTTATGGTTCAGCACGGCTAGATTGTTTACAGTGGCAATAACAGAAAGCGGCCTGATCTCCAGCATGATTGCAGCAAACACCTGTCTGGTAAAGTCTTCGCTCAGCTTGCTGACCGAACTGCTACCGGGCTCGTTTATATCAATAGTTGATACGGCCTTCACTTTACGAGACGCCACATATTCACCTGAGTTAACGTCAACCAGATATACCATCGCATTCATAACGCCTTTTGTGGGCTTTTTATTGGTAACTGTTGTGCCAAACATTTCCGTTTTGGACTGTTCTGATTCAATAAACTCTACAGGTCCAACCATCGCGAAAAATAGATAATCGACACCACTTAATGAGCCCATGGGAAGTCCGGGGTCACGCCCTTTACTTAAATCGTCGAGCATTTGCTGGGACAGCATTTTCCTGATCACACCATTCCGGTCCTCCTTTACTTTAATACCTCCATAGCGCTGGAAATCTGATTTTATCTGCAATTCCATTTCATTAAGAATATCGCTGGGAATAAAACTATCTTCTTTGCTGAGAGGACTGAAAAAACCACCAATTGCCATACTGATAGACTGGCTATCGGCTTGCCTGGATTCGGGCAGTAAAGGCTTTGCCAGCACACGATGCCCTGACTCCGGAACACCTTCAAGCACTTTTGCAATGGACATTTCAGTACGCACTTCAATTACTTTGACTTTAGCAGCTGTTTGTAAGGTATCGTTGCTTACAGCAGGAAAAATCATACCAACCCGAACGCCCTGTGCTGAACCTCCTGAAAAACTGACCAACGAACCATCTCCTTCAGCACGAACATCAATAACATTAAATTCTCCTGCATATGCCAGCAGTAATGCATCGACGACCTGCCCGGCTGCGATTTGAATGGCAGTATTTATTTGAGTTTCTGCACTGCTATTATCAGGCAGCAACTCGTCTATCGCTATTGTGCGAGCTACCAGCCATTCGCGGGTACGCACATTGACTATTCGCACATCAATAAAACTTCGAATACGATTGACGCGTTTAGATAATCCTCCGGAGCTTTGTCGACGTTGAGGCTTTACCTCAAAACCATTTATTTGACCAAAAAGTATGTAATTCGCTGAAGGATAGGTTGCCGCCAGCGCTACAGGAGTCTGGTCCTTAGAGGATTCTTCATCTTTGATAGCTGCAGGCAGCACCTGATTGTTAGCAAGTTCCTCTTCGAGCATATCCTTACGTCCTGATTCAAGTACTGTCCATTTATTGCTTTGGCCCAATTGGTTTGCAACTGCGTCTGCAAAGTTGCCCAGAATGAGTGCATACTGTCCGCTTTCTGCTGCACCGCTTACGCTGAAAGGAAGTACTGCCACGCTCGGCTTCGAGACTTTTCCCGGTGAAACTGTCAAAATATTATTGTGTATAACATAAAATAACACTGAAGCTGCAATTCCAAGACTTATTATAACTATCAGAAATTTTTTCATGGACGATTTACTCCTTGATAATCCGAACAATGCAACCAATTTTAACCGCTTCTACAGAACCTTCGATTAACTGTAATTCAGCTATATCCTCATATAGTCGAGATACACGCGCATCTCCTATATAAGCCCCGGGTATTGTCCGCGACTCACCTGTCCTTGGATGAACAATCGTTTTAGATTCTCCATAGACCGCGAGACGAGTATTCATATCAAAGCCGTTATTTTTTCCTCGATCGATAATAATTGCGTTCCCCTGCACGTCGAGCACTACGATCGGATTGATACGGGCAACAACTGCATCGGCAATCTCACGGGCGATTTCCTTGATTTCATCACGAATAACCGACATCCCCCTGACGGAGTTACGCCGGCGTTCCGCCTCATCCGCTTCGACCGGTTTTAAAGAATGTTGCCGCTCAACCCGTTCCTCAAACAGAATATTGCCGCCGGTATCGAAAATACGCACGGAAAAATCAAAATAAAAACTATCGTTTCTTTCATACATATCCTTGAGCAATTCCATGGGTTGGTATCGTGTAACGATATCAAAACGTTTTATGGTGGGCTGGAGAAAATAACTTGTGATATCCAGCCCCAAACCCTGCTCGTTATTTTCGCGAGACAAAGGAGAATCCTGGATCTGCCTCTCTTTCAGAATAGCCTGTACAGTATTATTCTCGCGGGTGAGTACACTGAAGCTGCGTGAGTCAATCATTGCCTCTCTCAGCAGCTGGATCAGGTCAGATTGTTTCAGAGCCTGGATTTCCCGGCTGCTGAGCTCGTTGGCAACTTCGTATTGTGAAATTACCAGTCGATGCCGTTCAGCGAAAGCGTACTGGGGATATAGTTGGATAAGCGCTGCGACAATAACCGCAACGGATTTCAGCACTTGCATAAAATTAATTCGCATCATGATGTCCTTATATATTTTTTAAAGTGTCAATTAAATCATTATTCCAAATTGACATTACACATCACAATATTATTAAATTGTCTTTTTTCTTTACCAGCTTCAACTCGAGTTTCACCCTGCCAAGTTGAGGATCTTCAACGAAATCCGGAGCTGTATATAGATCTCAAGGACTGGTGCAATCCCATTTTAAAGAATTACAAATTGGCTTTTACGCCTGCACTAGCGACATCCGACCGAAGTTGATGACAACGTCATTCCTACCCAAATAAATGCTGGATTGTGTTAAATTTGACAAGATTTTTCTTTTTACGGTGTGAAGTATATGGAGTTGGACGAGATATGTCAATAAAGAATCATTCTTTCATTTTGCAGGTACATTCTTTTAAGCCCAAATCGAAAAATACGTGCGGTAGAGATAGTGAATTCACACAGCACAATGCGGGAGTGAACAGTGTCATAATTGAAGAAATCCGGAGGAATCTTCCCTGATCGTGTTTAAACTGCCAAAAAGGGTATTAACCTCATACTAAAAACCTGCCTTGTCTTTTTCTCATATCAATCTTTTACAGAGTCCTGAAAGAAGATTGAGTACCTCATCTGAATCCTTCTCTTCCATTGTCCCCATTCCGCATGCCGGAGTCAGGATAGATGCGGCCCGGACCTGTTCTTTATCAAGTCCGAGACTGTAAAGACCTTCAAGTCCTTTATTAAGCCTTGAATAGAGATCATCGAGATCACCCTGCCCTGCTGAGTCCCCTGTAGGAACAATTCCCCATGCGATAACGCCGCCTCCTTTTATAAAACGGGTTATATCATCAGGATAAAGGAGGAAATAATCCAGAAAGGAAAAGGCATCAAAGTTTATAATATCCGGGCCTGCATCCACAATCATTGACCAGTCCGTGTTTCCGCAGCAGTGAATGCCGATGAGAGTGTCGGATTTCTCTTTTAAATAATCAATAACTTCTTTAAGCAGACCGATTACTTCATGACGCTCGATCGGTGAAAAGGCTGAACCAAAGCCTGACAGATATGGCTCATCAAGAAAAATAATGGTTTTCTTTCCGGTTTTTTCCAGTTCCTTCACCTGCCAGAGTGCCTTGATTGCCAGCCCCTTGGTAAAGGCTTCCAGCAGATCAGGATTTCCAAGGACAGCCTTTCCCTCTTCATCCTTTATGCTGGCGGCAAATGTTACAGGGCCAGTTATATGCCCCTTAATATATTCACCATACTTTTCGGGATTTTCTGATACAAGTTCAATCTGCCTGTACAGGCCGGGGGCATAATCCCTGCTTATCGAAAAAAAATCCACATCATCTGAAAGGTAGTGGCTATAGAACTCTACAAAGGCGTCTTCTGAACCTTCCATTGAAACGGTAATTGACCTGGTTTCGGTATTGACATTAATCAGGGGCAGCCCTTCGGTGAATTGAATATTCATATCTTCAAAGGGGCTCCGCTTCACCAGCTGAGGCCAGAAAGGTATTGAAGGGAGGAATTCAAGTATTTTACTGCATGTTTTATCTGTATCTTCCCACGGGACACTTCCAATGCCCGTTGCTTTAAAATAAAAATCAGGTTTACTGATCATTCTTATTGCTCCTTTAAAAGCTGAATGCTTATAGCTGAAAGTTCCATACTTATACTTACCCTTTTTGGATGGAGATTATCCCGCTACACCTTCTTCAGCCAGCTCTCTGATATTGCTGCGCCATGAATCAAGTATTGAGATCATCTTTTCTTTTTTCAGGCGGGTCTTATCTTCGACCTGTATACCTTCGGGTTCATCTTTCGGTTCCATCAAAGCTGAAATTTCATCAAGCCTTGATTTCAACACTGTATCTTCAGGGGCTGCTTCTATCAGTTTTTCATATATTTCCCTTGCTTCCGGCAGTTTCCCCTGATCAAAATATGTTTCCGCAAGGGAAGCGGTAATGATCTCGGGAAATTCTTCCTGTTCCCGAGTTTCCACGATGCCGGTATCAGCCGGCTCCTCAGCTTCCAAAATATCAGCACCGATCTCCTCCTCAGGGATTTCTACCGGTGAAACATCTCCTGTTGTCTCCAGTTCCTCAAGAAGCAAAGCTGCGTCTTCGTCTTCAGGAAATATGGCAAGATATTGTTTAAGGCTTTCAGCCGCAGCATCTTCCCTCTTCTGTCGTACATATATTTCAGCCTGAGATTTATATACTCCTGCAAGATTTTTTATACCTTTTATTACTTTGCCGAATTCAGCTTCGGAATCAGGTAAGCGTCCGTCTCCAAGGTAGGCCTCTGCAAGTATCTTTCTCAGGGCAAGATCATCAGGAAATCGCAAAAGCGCCTTCAGGCATTCCCCTATCACAAGGTTATACCTTCCATCCTCTTTCATAGTGGTGAGTAATACATAAAGGGTTCCCTGAGAGGGATTATTTTCAAATATTTCCTTAATGCTGTTTTCCGGGATATCCATGATGACCTCTTCGTCTGTTAAATGGAATTATTTTTCATCCTCGGTAAATCTGTAAATTACTTCATCCTTTTTTACAAGTCCAAGTTCCTTCCGGGCCGTTGCCTCTATATATTCTCTGTCATTGCGCAATCTGTCAATCTCATCTTTCAACTCATTATTGGCAGCTTCCAGCTTTTGTATTCTTACAAGATACTCCTGACGCTCCTTATCCTTCTTGTAAAGATAAATAAATCCCCTGTCTCCAAAGGCAAGCCAGGATACGGCCAGGATAATAATAAACAGCCCCAGGAATAATCCCTTAAAAAATTTCTTTTTTACTGTTCCCAAATTTGCCGTTCCCCGGAGTTAATTGTTCCGGAATTATTATAATAATTCCTGTGACCGCCACCTTGCGGCAATAACAATGGAATTGATACCGGCGCTTTTTGCCATATCCATTATCTCTACTACCTTCCCGTGCCTTACATCACTGTCAGCCTGGAGGACAAGATGAAGCATGCCCCTGTTCTTCACCTCTTCAGTCAATCGGCTTTTAAGGATTTTCATATCCATTTTCGCGCCGTCAAGATAGGCATTTCCATCCTTATCCACAATAATTATGATCCTGCTTTCAGCATCAAGACTTGCCGTCCTTTTTTTAACCTTTGGGAGCTTGATCTGCACACCGGCAGCAATATCATAGTGTGATGTGACCATAAAAAAAATCAGGAGCAGAAAAACAACATCAACAAGCGGTGCAATGCTTATTCTCGGCTCATCATCTTTCTTTTTTCTGAATCTCATCTATATCTATTCCTCACTGCCCGTACTCTCTTCCATAATTTCAATTAATCTTATGGAATCTTCCTCCATCTCAAAAATAAGAGATTCGGCCTTGTCCTTTAATATCCTGTAGCCCACAAGTACCGGTATTGCCACACACAGCCCGGCAGCAGTCGTAATAAGGGCCTCGGCTATGCCCCCGGCAAGCAGTGAAGGATTTCCTCCTCCTTCGGCCATCACCTTAAAGGTCTTTATCATCCCGGAAACAGTACCCAAAAGCCCCAGCAAAGGAGAAAGGTTTGCAATGGTGGAAAGTATCCCGACATTCCTTTCAAGGATAACACTTTCACGTCCGCCCCTCTCTTCAACTGCCTCTTTCACAAGCCACATGCCCTTTCCACTGTTTTTAAGCCCGGCAAGGAATATCTTTGCGATAGAAGAATCACTGTTCTGGCAGACCTCCAGGGCTCCGGTGATATTCTTATTTTTAAGCTTTCCTTCTACATCATCTACAAGGCCTTCAGGGATTACGGCACCTTTCCTGAGTATCCACATTCTTTCAATAAAAATCGCCAGCGCAATAACAGAACACAGTATTATGGGATATATTACAATACCGCCTTTTATTATCAGGTCTATCACTTTCTTCTCCATCAAACAGGATGAGGTTGTTTCATTAATTTCAGGAGACTTGTCTATTATAAATATTTAATATAATGTAATATAACATATAGTTTATTCCTATTCCAAGTCAAGTAATGTAATAACAAGATCTAATTTTTAGCGAGATACAAATTGAGTGAAAAGAAAAACAATAAGGTAGTTTATATAAGAGGCAAACAGGACATAGTTGCCGAAAGCAGAGAGATCGTCAGCAAACTGGCGCCCCTGTCAGGAAGCAATGCCTTGAACATGATACTTGATCATGACAATCCTCTTGAGCTGGTCCGGAACATGACAAAAATCGATCTGTTCTGGCTTGTTAAAAAGGTAGGAGAGGATGATGCCT
The DNA here is from genome assembly GCA_050123415.1 of Desulfobacteraceae bacterium. Lineage (GTDB taxonomy): Bacteria > Desulfobacterota > DSM-4660 > Desulfatiglandales > HGW-15 > JAAZBV01. Next base: position 11,808 of record JASFHE010000021.1, read on the forward strand.
ATCCATTACTGTCCCTGGCATCAGCAGAACAATGGCAGCATATTATGGATCTCGAGACATGGGACAGGGACTGTCTTAACAGAATCGGCACCTTCAACTGGCTCAACCGGCTCCTTAAGGCCGATCCCGAAAGGCTCATCAGGTACCTGTACAGTGAAGACGGCAGCCTGCTTTCCCACCTCTTTTTTTCAGGAATTCTGGATATAAGGATCAAGGAAGATGATGACTTTATGCCTCCCGAAGGATTTATCTCCTTTGATAATCTGTATTATATAGGCATCGGCGATAAAGAGAACGCGGAAGATATAGAGCAATTGTTAAAGAACATGGCTCTCCATGACCACAACAGATTTCAAGCCCTTATGCTCGGGCTGCAGGGGTCTATCCCGGCTGAAATTGAAGAAGAAATGTACAGATTAAAAGGAGTCCGCCTTGCGGAGGAAGGTTACCTGCCCTTTGAAGAGGCCGTTTCGGTATATGCCTACCAGGATGCAGGCCTGCTTAAAAAAGATACTTCGGAATATATTCTTAGTGCACCCGATGATGAGGGCATAAGGGCTCTTGTTCCCATTACTCCCTTTATTACAGTTCAGGAGGAAAACCTTTTTTCCATGGCAGCATCCGGGATCACCGATTATCTGGTTCTTGACAGATTAAGGCTTGAGTTTGCAGGACTATGCAATCAGATATTCTCTGCAGACGGAATCCGTTTTGAAAATGCCGATGATCTTGTTAAAATCTGCAAAAAAGCCGGAGGATACATAAATACAGGGCTGGAGAAGCTATCAGGCGGAGATACTGGCATTGCCCGGGATTTCCTTAAGAACCATCCCCTTGTAACCATATTCCGGGCAGGATTCAGCCAGGCGCTCGAACTCAGGTGGAAGGCAGAACGATGGATTAAAACATCATGGTTCGACCGGTTTGATCTGGGTAATGAATTCTGGGGAGAAGAGTGGGCCGGCATACTGGATGGTATCCTGCTTACCAAACCTCTTTTATACAGCGAAAAAATGGAAAAAGTGTCTTACAGAGACTTTGTGTCGCTTGATGAAATTATGGAGACTGAAACGGTTATAGACATGATGACTGTGCTCGACAAACTGTTTGGGGCGGTTATACCGGACAGTGATATTGAGCGGCTGACCGGGGAGGATACCGAGCTTACCTTTTATCAGGTTATCTTCACATTCTGGATAAGGCGTTTATTTAATATAAAAACCGACCTTAAAGCGCTTTCCCCTGATGAAGCAAAATCCGCGTTTGAGACTTTAAGGTCGAAAGAATCATCACCGCCATATAAGATGTCAGGATTTAGAGATGAATTCATAAGGGACCTCCTTTCCCTGTCAAAAACAGATATGGATGATGATCATATTCTGACGGTCACACTCTCTCTCATATGGGATGAATTTACAGAGGAATATTCAATGATCAAAACTGATGATCTGGAACCCAGGTATTCCGGATTTGTTTTGATTAAATAAAGCTGTTTATATGGATTGAATAATATGTTATAGTAAATATTACATTTAGACAGCTTTAAGCGGATACAGGGTATAATTCATAGGAGTAAATACAATGCCTTCTGTAGAAGATTTCCCTGTAATAAAAATAATGATTGTCGATGATGATCCCTCAATAGGAGATCTGATTGCAGATTTTCTGAATAAAGAGGGGCATACCCCGGTCATATGCACACACCCTCAGCAGGCCCTTGATCACATAAAAAAACAACTCTTCCATCTTGCCTTTATCGATATCAACATGCCGGTGATGGACGGACTTGAACTCACTCCCAAGTTAAAAGAAGAAAACCCCCTCCTGGAGGTCGTCTTTATTACCGGCTTCGGCACATTTGATAACGCTGTTCAGGCCATAAAGGTCGGGGCATACGATTACTTGAGAAAGCCCTTCGGCATAAGCGAACTCAACCTCTGCATCAAGCGTTTCCAGGAACGCATGGAACTGAAAGAACGGGTAAAAAGAGCGGAGCAGAGATATTACAATCTTGTTCAGAACATTCCCTGCCTGGTTTTTGTCACCCGGGAAAACTTTGAGCTCGATTTTATCAACAGGGCCTGCGAACCCATGCTGGGGTTTACTATTGAAGAGGCATCCGGTGAGGCCGGCTGGTTATTAAACAGGGTACATGAGGATGACCGATCCCGCATAAAGGAGACCTTCAACAGGGCATTTCAGTCCCAGGACTTCAGGTTTTCGGAAGAATGCCGCATGGTTCACAAAGACGGGCACCTTATACATGTCATGGTCGGTTCAATAACAGGCGCAAAAATCCTGGGTGCCAGTACGGAAAACACCATCAAGGGCATGATTGTAGACATTACAGACCGTGTTTTCCTTGAAAGGGAAATAATCCAGAAAGAAAAGCTCAAGCTGCTCAGGTCCATTTCGGAAGAAGTGGCACACGGGATCAGAAATCCCCTTATGTCAATCGGAGGTTTTGCGAGGAGACTGAGGAAAAGATTCACTGACCTTCCCGAAGGAGATATCATCCTGAAGGAATCCAAGCGTCTCGAAAACATTCTTAAACGAATCGCCGAATACCTTAAGCCGGTTGAAGTCAGCTATGAAGAGTGCTTTATCAATACACTCGTTTCCGCGTGCGTTGAAGAGTATACATCTGAAATCACGCCTCAAAAGATCAATATTCAGCTGGATCTGGATGACTCGCTGTCACCAATCAAGACTGACAGGGAAATAATAATAGGGATATTCTCCGAACTTTTAAAAAATTCAGGAAAAGACATGGAAAATGGCAATGAAATATTAATTAAAACATATGAAAGTGACAATAAATGCCACATAGAATTCAAGAATAAAGTTAAAAATAAAAAGACTGAAGACCCGGATCTTTTTTTCCTTCCCTTCAACAGCAGTGAAAAGGAAATCGGACTTCCTCTCTCTTACCGCCTCCTGAAAGATATCGGAGGGCTTTTATCCTATTCACAGGAAGAAAAGGAAAGGGTGTTCACAGTCTCTTTACCAAAAAATCCTGCAATAACAGACAATTCCGATATTATCCCATTAATATAATACCGGCCCGAAAGATCCTCCGGGAGGACAATTTATATAAATGCCTGAAAAATTTACCTTCCGGCCAAATGAACAGGAAAGCAAAAGGCAAAATTACACCCTTTTTCGGATTATAATGATAATTTATCTGGCACGGTTTATGCTTCTATTTATTGATATTTAATGTTGACAGTCTTGAAGCCTTTTATTATTTACCTTATCCGACTTGAAATTTATAAAATTATAATTAGCTTTTAAAAATTTAATTAATAATAAAGGTGTTTTATGAAAACTACAGTTGAAGAAATCAGTTCAGTAAAAAAGAAAATTCTGGTTGAAATCGAATCAAAAGATGTTGATAAGAAAATTGACAGTGCATTTAAAAGATACGGGAAAAGCGCAAAGATAAAGGGCTTCAGGCCGGGCAAGGTGCCGATGAAGGTCCTGGAAAGATATTATGGTGATCAGGTTACTTACGAGGTCACAAACTCCATTATTCAGGAGACACTGCCCCGGGCAATGCAGGAAACGGAAATATGGCCCCTGAATATGCCGGCTTTGGAGAATGATGTACAGATTGTAAAGGGGCAGGATTTCAAATATGCTGCCATCATGGAAGTAAGACCGGAATTTGAACTGAAAGACTATACCGGCATTAATGTGGAAAAAGAAAAATGCGTGATTAGTGATGATGATGTGGAAAACCAGGTTCAGGCCATTTTAAAATCCCAGGGCAATCTCGTGGCCCTGACAAAAGACCGGGGTATTGAAAAGGATGATTACGCCATTATCAATTATCAGGGGGTTGAAGGCGATGAAGCTGTGGACAACATGAAGGCCGAAAATTACTCCCTGGCCATCGGAACAGGCAGCTTTTATCCCGGTTTTGAGGATGAGCTGATAGGCGCAAAGAAAGGTGATAAAAAGGACATTACAATTGATTTTGAGGAGGATTATGTCAATCCCAAACTCGCCGGGAAAAGCATTAAGTTTAATGTAGAGGTAACCGATATAAAGGTCATGGAACTTCCCGAATTAAATGATGAGTTTGTCAAGGGACTGGGGGTTGAGTTCGGGACAGTTGATGAACTGAAAGAGAAGATAAAGGAAGATCTTGGTCTCCGTGAAGAAAAAAGGATAGAAACTGAACTCAGGAACACCATCCTCGAAAAAATATCTGACAGTGTCGTATTTGAACTGCCAGAAACCCTTGTAGAAAATGAGATCAACGCATCAATGGAAAATATGAGACAGAACTTCTTGAGATCAGGCGCGACATTTGAGAAACTGGGGCTTGATCTTGAAAAGATGAAATCGGACCTTAGACCAACCGCCGAAAGGAATGTAAAGGGAGCCCTTATACTCGCCGAAATCGCTAAACAGAATGATATTGATGTGGATGATAAGGAGCTTGACCAGAGCTTTGAAGACATGGCAAAGAACGCCGGGCATCCGGCTGAAACAATTCGAAAATATTATGAGGCAAATGACCTTATGGAGTCATTCAGACAAACTCTTATAAAGGAAAAGACCTTGAAATATTTGGAAGAAAATGCTAGCGTTACCGAGGTAGAACCTGACAAAAAAGCGCAAAAAGAATAAATACTTACAGATTATTTTTCTGATATATTGATGCGATAAGGCTGGTTTTAATTTATTAATATTTCTACAGAGAGAGAAGAACAGGTTATGTTGATACCAATTGTAGTTGAACAGACAAATCGGGGAGAACGTTCTTACGACATATATTCACGACTGTTGAAAGAGCGGATTATTTTTATCGGGGAACAGGTTGAAGACAATATGGCAAATACTGTTATTGCTCAGCTGCTGTTCCTTGAGTCGGAAGACACTGAAAAGCCGATTACAGTCTATTTAAATTCACCGGGGGGATCAGTGACCGCCGGTCTGGCCATATATGATACAATGCAGTACATCAAACCGGATGTATCCACCCTGTGCATGGGGCAGGCATCCAGCATGGGCGCGCTTCTGCTGGCAGCAGGCGCAAAGGGTAAGAGACTTGCCCTGCCGAACTCCAGGATAATGATCCATCAACCCCTTGGAGGCGTACAGGGGCAGGCCACTGACATAGAGATACAGGCCAAAGAAATGATGAAGATAAAAGAAAAAATCCATAATATCCTTGTTGAGCACACCGGACAGCCTGTTGAAAAAATCCGTGAAGATACTGAGCGTGACTATTTCATGAGTGCAGAGCAGGCAATGGAATACGGGATTGTGGACAGAGTAATTAAAGCAAGAGAAATAAAAGAAGAATTAAAGGAAAAATAGAGGTTATCTGATGCAAAAAAAAGATGATTCAGGCAGCGATCTGCAATGCTCCTTTTGCGGAAAGAGTGAAGACGAAGTAAAGAAACTTATTACCGCTTCATCATCTGTCTATATATGTGATGAATGTGTCCAGCTCTGCACCGAGATAATAGCCGAAGAGTATGGAAACGAAAAGGAAGCAGAAGTAGAACTGCCGAAGCCCTATCAGATCAAGGAAGCCCTTGATGATTATGTTATCGAGCAGGACAGGCCGAAAAAGATACTGTCTGTGGCGGTTCACAACCATTACAAGAGAATAAATACCAACATCAAGATGGACGATGTGGAGATACAGAAGAGTAATATTCTCCTCATTGGCCCGACCGGTTCCGGCAAGACACTCCTTGCCCAAACCCTTGCAAGAATTCTCAAGGTGCCCTTCACGATCGCCGATGCAACAACACTCACGGAAGCAGGGTATGTGGGAGAAGATGTTGAAAACATTATTCTCAACCTTGTCCAGATCGCGGATTACGAGGTTGAATCCGCCTGCAAGGGAATAGTCTATATAGATGAGATTGATAAAATAGCCAGAAAATCCGACAGCCCGTCGATCACCAGGGATGTTTCAGGAGAAGGTGTTCAGCAGGCCCTGCTTAAAATAATTGAAGGGACCATGGCAAGCGTACCGCCAAAAGGCGGAAGAAAACATCCTCAGCAGGATTTTGTAAAGGTAGATACCAGCAATATCCTGTTTATCTGCGGCGGAACCTTCACCGGGCTGGAAAAGATTATCAGAAACCGGATCGGCAGCAAATCAATGGGATTTGAGGCAGAGATTCACGCTCAGAAGAAAGATAATACCGATGAAATCATCGCCATGGCCCAGCCCGAGGACCTTGTCAAGTTCGGCCTTATCCCTGAATTTATCGGAAGGATACCGATAATCGCCACACTGAGCAACCTCAGTGAAGACGCCCTTGTAAGGATACTCACGGAACCCAAAAACGCACTGGTCAAACAGTATAAAAAACTGTTTGAGGTTGAAGGCGTTGAACTCAAGTTCCAGGAGAAAGCATACAGGGCAATAGCAAGGGATGCCATCAAACGTAAGTCCGGGGCCCGCGGTTTACGGGCAATACTCGAATCGGTAATGCTGGACATAATGTATGATATCCCGAGCATGCCTGGGGTAAGGGAATGCGTTATTGAAGAGAGTGTAATTACAAAAGGAACAGACCCTCTATTAATATACGAAAACAAGGCAGGTTACGCGTAAATCATGTTTAATTTAAACAAGAAGGACCCAATGCAATTTTTCACAGACGATAATAACAGGTACCCGCTTCTCCCCCTTAAGGATATGGTGGTTTTTCCCAACAGGGTTGTGCATCTGTTTGTAGCCAGGGAAAAATCTATCAGGGCGATAGATTATGCCATGTCCAATGACAAGGAGATTTTTCTTTCTGCACAGAAAGACGCATCAATAGACAATCCCGTGGAAAACGATATCTATTCATTCGGGACCCTCGGAACTGTCCTGCAGAAACTTACCCTGCCGGACGGGACTGTAAAGGTCCTTATTGAAGGTAAAAAACGTGCCAGGATAGAAACATTCCTGGACAACCCGGATTTTTACATGGTTGAAGTTAACATGGTCAATGAAAAATTCGAGGACTCGCCAAAGGTACAGGCCTTGGTGCGGTCTATTATTGAGAGCTTTGATGAGTATGCAAAACTCAATAAAAAGGTAGGGAAAGATCTTGCGGCCACAATCTCAACTATAAATGACCCGTCAAGGCTTGCAGATACCATTACTTCCCACCTGGGCCTTAATGTTTCGGACAAGCAGGAACTTCTTGCCAGGATAAACGTTGAAGACCGGCTGGAAGCCTTATTTAAAAAACTTGTAAGCGAAATCAAGATCCTTTCCATCGAAGGCCGTCTGAAGAAGCGCGTTAAAAAACAGATGGAAAAGACGCAGAAGGATTATTATCTCAATGAGCAGATGAGAGCCATCCAGAAGGAAATGGGCACCAAGGATGATTTCAAGGCCGAGCTCGAACAGCTTGAGAAAAAGATCAAAAAGAAAAAACTTACAAAGGAAGCAAAAGACAAGGTATGGCAGGAATTCAACAAGCTTAAGATGATGTCTCCCATGTCAGCTGAAGCTACTGTTGTAAGAAACTATATAGACTGGATAATTTCACTGCCCTGGATGGATAAAACCAAAGACAAACTTGATCTTGATGAAGCCAGAGACATCCTTGATGAAGATCATTACGGCCTCAAAAAGCCCAAGGAAAGGATACTCGAGTACCTCGCGGTACAGAACCTTACCAAAAAAATAAAAGGTCCTATCCTCTGTCTTGTAGGTCCTCCGGGTGTTGGAAAAACATCCCTGGCGAAATCCGTGGCCAGATCAATGGGTAGGAATTTTGTAAGGCTGTCACTTGGCGGAGTAAGAGACGAAGCTGAAATACGCGGTCACAGGCGGACATATATCGGCGCTCTTCCGGGCAAGATCATTCAGTATATCAAAAAGGCAAAGTCCAGCAATCCTGTATTCTGCCTCGACGAAGTGGATAAAATGAGCACTGACTTCAGGGGTGATCCGTCAGCAGCGCTCCTCGAAGTGCTTGACCCGGAGCAGAATTACGCCTTTAACGATCATTACCTTGATCTGGATTATGATCTCTCAAATATACTGTTTATTACAACGGCAAACACCCTTTACAACATCCCTCTTCCCCTGCAGGACAGGATGGAGATAATCAGGCTTGCCGGATACACAGAGCTTGAAAAACTCAATATCGCAAAGCAGTTCCTGGTTAAAAAACAGGTTGAACTCAACGGTCTTACTGAAGGCAATATCAATATCTCCGATCAGGCCCTGCTGGGCATTATAAGAAATTATACAAAAGAAGCAGGTGTCAGGAATCTCGAAAGAGAGATTTCATCTGTTTGCAGAAAGGTAGCAAAGGAAGTTGTTAAAAAGGGCAAGGAAACAAAGGTAAACATCTCTGCAACTTCATTAAATAAATACCTTGGAGTAATAAAATTCCGCTATGGAAGCTCCGAAGAAAAGGATGCTGTAGGCGTTACAACCGGTCTTGCATGGACAGAGGTAGGAGGCGAACTGCTCCAGACAGAAGCAGCTATCATGCCCGGAAAGGGAGCACTTAAACTCACAGGAAAACTCGGAGATGTAATGCAGGAATCAGCCCAGGCGGCCATGAGTTATGTAAGGACAAGGGCAAGACAGCTTCAGCTTCCGGACCTTTTTTATGAAAAGGTGGATATCCATATACATGTTCCCGAGGGTGCAATACCCAAGGACGGACCGTCAGCAGGAATAGCGCTTGCAACAACCATTATATCCGCCCTTACTGGCAAGCCGGTGGACCATAAGATAGCCATGACAGGCGAGATCACCCTTAGGGGAAGGGTGCTCCCGATCGGCGGTTTAAAGGAAAAAATACTTGCCGCCCACAGGGGTGATATAACCAAGGTGCTTATACCAATGGATAACAAAAAAGACCTTGAGGAGATCCCTGACAGGATACTCAAAAAGGTTGAAGTTATCCCGGTTGAGCATATGGACCAGGTGTTAAGCGAGGCCCTTGTATTAAAAGAAGCTGAAGTTCTTTTTGCGCCCGATGAACAATGCGAGCCCTTCAATATTGAATCGTGCATGGATATAAAACCGCCGCAAAATAATGAAGTAACCGCACATTAACGCTTGACATTATATTTCTCATATGAGAGAAGAACTATTTCCATGAGTTGACAACTCATAGGAGAGAGCGGAAGACAAACCAACAGTGGGCGGATAGCTCAGCTGGGAGAGCGTCGGCCTTACAAGCCGAATGTCGCAGGTTCGATCCCTGTTCTGCCCACCACTTTTTTTAAAAAAATGCTTGATAAAGCATATTAAAAAGGTTATCAAGTCTTTCGCATTTCAAGGATGCTTGTTTGATTCCTTGAATTAAATTTGTGTACTGCGGGGGCGTAGTTCAGCTTGGTTAGAACGCCGGCCTGTCACGCCGGAGGTCGCGAGTTCGATCCTCGTCGCTCCCGCCACTTATATCAAAGGGCTTAACTCCTAACCGGGTTAAGCCCTTTTCATTGCGTGTCCCGCTTACGTGTACTTTTTTTTTATTTAATAGAATTTCTTTCTATCCTTTTTATTACTTCAATTTTTCCAGCCCTAGACTCAAAGTATGCTTTTATATTTAAGTGTAATTGCCCTGATCTCTTACTATCATCAATAAATCTTTTAATTTTTTCTTCCTGTTTTGTATTTAATATTGTTTCGAAGAATATACCCTCTGTTATCTCACCAGCAGGCAAGTAATGACGGTTCAGCATCGCTCCATTACATGTTGGTTGTCCAAACCATATATCAAGTATCATTCTATCTAACTCGATATCTAAAAAACTAAGATTTGTTATTTTAAACCATATTGATAATTTAGGCATTTCAGAGTTCGGTTTGAAATTAATAGCGTTAAAACTCCTAAAATCAATATTTATTTTTGATACTATTTTTTCAGGTTTATAAATTAGTCTTATAATGAATATAGGCAGATAGGATGTAAAACTTTTTTTTCTTACATATATTTTATCTCTTTCACTATTTGTTTTTAATCCTTTCTTCCATTTTCTGATTCCATATTCTCTAATAAATAATCCTAGAATAAATAATCCTAATCCCGAAAATAACCATTCTTTATTTACAATGATCCAATCAATCATCTTTTTCCTCAAATATTTTATTTGTTAATTTTCCTACTGATTTTGAACAGTTTGTTTTAAACATTCTAATGATATCAGAGTGTTATTGTAGTATAAATTTATCTTGGCACTACCGGTTTCTTATTTAACCATGA
>JASFHE010000022.1:0-21771 GCA_050123415.1 Desulfobacteraceae bacterium
GTGCCAAGATAAATTTATACTACAATAACACACTGATATCATTAGAATGTTTAAAACAAACTGTTCAAAATCAGTTAGGGGGTCGTGGATTCACTCTTGACAGATTTCAGAGAGACCTGATCCTATTACTTTTTTTTATCGAAAAAGCCATGCTTATGGGCTTTATTGGTGCATATCAACAGAATCTTGATTTAAAAAGAATTTTCAATTAAAATTAAGCCAATTTATCTGATAGAAAATATTTCGATACAGTAAATTTAATATATGGAGAAGCTTTTGAGCACTTATACAGCTATAATTCATAAAGAAGACAACCTCTATGTTGCGGAATGCCCTGAAATTGGAACCGCAAGTCAGGGAGAAACTATAGAGGAGGCAGTTAAAAACCTGCAGGAAGCAACAGAACTTTATCTTGAAGAGTTCCCGATACGTCAAATCTCCCGATCTATTCTTACGACATTTGAGGTATCTTCCGGTGCCTGAGCTGCCACACATCTCAGGCGATGAAGCTATAAAGATATTTAAACGACTTGGATTCTATGAGACAAGACAAAAAGGAAGCCATGTTGTCATGCGCCGGGAGTATAAAGGATGTGTCATACCAAGGCACAAAGAACTCGCTGTTGGAACACTTCGAAGCGCAATAAAACAGGCCGGTATCTCTCCTGAGGAGTTCCTGGTAGCATACAAAAACAAATAATGTCAATAAAAGCCCTCAAGCCTACGAGAAAAGGTGGTTCATTGAATTTTAAATAACCGGGAAGATCTTGTCACATCTCATCAAGGCTCATTACTTCAAAAAAAGGCTTGTTCTTAAGGGTAAAAATCGAATCAGGTATTTCTTTGTTAAATATAACCTTCTTTCTTTTCAGGATCAGATCTTTACTTCCCTTGATATCTTCTACTACTGTTTTCTCGGCATAATCAATATCTCCTGTTTTTCGGAAGTCTGTAAATTTCATGTCAGGAAAGCGGGGAGGGAAGGATGAGGCCTCCTTGATTCCCTCTTCCGGAGAGAAGGTTATTGTTTCCCGTGTCTTCTTATCTCTATCTTCAAGGATCAGCACACCCGGAGCGCTCTCATATACATGGGAATATGAAAACAGGCTGGGATATCCCCTTAAAAAAGACCAAATCATATCAGGCGAACAATCCATGTTCGGCAAAAATCTTGAAAGGTTTTCAGAGGTAAATTTGCCTGTATACTGCTTCTTTTCAAGAAAATCACGGATTTCAAGTCTGTCATCTTTGATCAGAAAATAGAAAAGAGGTTTGCCCCAGGAATGTGAAATCTCCATCTTGAACATCAACGGATCTTTTTTGGCAGCGATAAAAATATCGACAGAAGTATCAATTACCCAGCCGTTTATTGTCAATGTCCCGGTAGAATAAAACTCGGAGACAATATCCTGCTGCTGCTTTACATTATGAATAATATTTAAAACATCATCCCGTGTAAAAAAAAGCTGAGCTTTCTGTCGGGAAGAAAAAAAAACACATCCCTGAAAAAATAAAAAGAGCAGGATTATTTGAATCAGGATGATTTTTTTTATTGAAGGGAAAGAGTAAATACCTTTGCTGAAATGACATTCTCCATGTATGTGCTTTTCAGGCATCCGGATTATTCCATCAACCTCTTTACGTCTTCAATTTTTTTATTGATCTTGTCGGAAGACTGGTGGTTAAGGGACAGGGCTTTCTCATACATTTCCAGGGATTTTTCATACTTGTTTATCTTTAAATAAACATCCCCCAGGTGCTCCGCTATTGTGGGATCTCCTTCCGAAACCAGTGAAAATGCCTTTTTTAAAGAGTCCAGGGCATTATCATAATTACCCTGCTGATAATATACCCAGCCAAGGCTGTCTACATAGTATCCGTTGTCGGGTTTGATCTTGATTGCCCTTTGTATCAGTTCCAGGGCTTCATCGAGATTATCCCCGTTTTCAGCATATGTATAGCCGATGTAATTCAATGCATCAGCATGATCGGGGTCCAGTTCCAGGACCTTTTTCATCTGGGCGATCAATCCTTCCTTGTTTCCTTCCTTCTCCAGAACTATTCCAAGGCGGAACATAAGCTCAACGTTATTACTGTCAATTTTTAGCCCCTCATTAATTGTCTCACGGGCCTTTAAATAATCGTTATTTGATTCATAGACAGAGGCAAGAAGGGTATAAAGGTCTATTTCGTCTCTTTTATATTCAATGCCCTGCCTGATAGTGTTTATTGCATCGCCCGGCTTACCCATTTTATTGAGCAGATAGGCCATATGAATTCTGGAATTGATATATAATTCATTTCCTTCTTTTATCATACGAAAATGAAAGAGGGCTTCTTCCGGCTGATTGTTCTGTTCATAGGCTATGGCCAAGTAGTATCTGGATTTCTGGTCTCCGGGCCAGGTTGACACTATCATATCAAGCTCCCGGATGGATTCGTCGAGCCTGCCCTTCTGCAGGTAGTAAAGTCCGACTGCCTGCCTGCTCGGGTCGCCGGGAGCAGTGTTTAAAGTTATCTGATCCATGATCGATGCAATGTCATCTTGTTTCCCGAGCAGTTCATAAATCCCGATGAGTCGTTCCCTTGCGAGCCTGTTCATCGGATAGATCTTTAAAAGCTTCTGATAGTTTTCTGCGGCCTGTTCAAGTTTTCCCTCCATGTAGTACAGTCCTGCAAGGTCAAAAAGGGCAGGCTCCATTACGTCATTTATTGACAGGACATACTTGTACTCCTCTTCGGCCAGGTCAAATTTTTTCATGGCCTGGTAAATCTTGCCTTTGTAATAATGTGCAAAGAAAAGTTCCGGGTTCTCGTCAGTCAGGATGTTCAGCTGTTCCAGGGCTTCATCAAGCATTCCGGCCCTGGCCAGGGCAGTGGAAAACATCATCCTGACCCGCTGGTTGTCAGGCTCGAGGTTCAGGACTTCTTCATACTGGGTAATGGCAGAGCTGTTGTCGCCATTCATGCTGTACAGATCGGCAAGCAGTGTTTTAGTGCCAATATCATCCGGATGGATCTGCAGGCTCTCTTCCGCATATTTCAAAGCCAGGTCCTGTTTATTAACTTCATTGAGAAGAAGGGCCATCCTTTTTTTCAGATATGCTGAGTCAGGATCGTAGGCCAATACCTTCTCCAGGTTTTTAATGGCTTCGCTGAAATCACCATTTGATATATTAATGGCAGAGAGCATATAGTTTATATATGACAGCTGTTTTTCATCAGGGAGAGTCATCTCGATCGGAGCGAATACAAGATCAAAAACATCAGGCTCATATCGAATTTCCTGACGTTCGGGAGACGACTTAACACCTGATTCAGCCGGATGATCTGCATCTGCTGGTTTGGTGTATCTGTTACCTGCACAGGCGAAAGAATTGAGGAGTAGAAAAAAGGCCAGAACTGTAAGGGTTGTAACAGATGACCGGGAAAAACTGTTTAATCTATTGTTGCTGAAAATATTCATGTTATTAAAAGAGCCTATTTAATGAAATCAGAGTATTGTTCATCAAAATCGGGTATCTCCTCCGACAGCCATTTTTTAATATTGTTTACAATCCTCGCCTGTATCTGGCGTACTCTCTCTCTGGAGATATTGTATTTATCTCCCAGTTCCTGGAGCGTCAGGGGATTATCGGACATTATCCTGCTTTCGAAAATATCAAGTTCTTTGCCTTTGAGGGTTTTTCTGTATTCTTCAAGTTTATCAAGGAGTACTGTGCGTCCCTCTATCTCGGAAAGCTGGTCATCGATATCCATTTTGTCATCAGGCAGAAAAGAGCTGTATTCTTCTTTTCCTCCATCCCCTACGGGCGCGTTAATGCTTACTTCTCCGCCTCCAAGCCGCTGGGTCATCTCCTCAATATCCGTTTCCTTGACATTGAGCCGCTCCGCGAGCAGCTTGGTTTCAGGCATGATACCCTGAGATATAAGCTTTTCCCTCTCCTTAGCCAGGTTATAAAACAGTTTTCTCTGGGTTTGTGTTGTACCGATTTTTACAAGCTTCCAGTTTTTCATAATAAAGGAAAGCATATATGCCTTGATCCAGTAGGATGAGTAGTAGGAAAATTTGATTCCCCTGTAGGGATCGAATTTTCTTACCGCCTGAATAAGGCCAAGGTTTCCTTCCTGTATCAGGTCAAGCAGGCTTTTTGTCCAGTATCTGTGAAAGTCCATGGCTATTTTTACAACGAGCCTCAGGTTGGATGTGACAAGGCGATAGGCTGCTTCTTCGTCATTGTGCTCTTTGACCCTTATTGCAAGCTCTGTTTCCTCTTCTTTAGTGAGAAGGTTGTATTTTTTTATTTCGTAAAGGTATAGTTGCAGAGGGTCGTATGGGACAAGTGCTCTTTCTTCACTCGGCATTATGATACTCACGTCGAGATTATCTTCTTCCGGTCCCTGCCCGATTTTATCCTGAGTCATATTTTATATCCTTATGTAACTCTTCCTGGGTTTTTTTACAGGGTTTCAGTCTGATTATATAAAAAGACATAAGCCTGATCATCATTTATTTATAACTTTAAGAGACTGAAATTTTCATATAACGTTTTTTACCTGCCCTCAGGAGTAGAGAACCGTCTTTCTCGCTGTTTAAATTAATCACCTGATCAAAAATATCAATTTTTTCGTTATTGATATATCCGCCGCCCTGTGAAATAAGCCTGCGCGCATCCGATCTTGTTTTGCATAATCCGGACAGTTCAAATAGTATAAATGCAGGAATCCCTTTTTCAAGTTCGGTTCTATCCATTAAGTATTCAGGTACTGAGCCCGACATCCCCTGGTTGCCGTTTCCAAAAAGCTCTTTTGCGGCCTTCCTGGCCTTTTCTGCCTCTTCCTCTCCATGGCATATTTTTGTGGCTTCAAAGGCAAGAACTTCCTTTGCATATCTTATGTCGGAGCCTTCCAGTTGGCTCAGCTTTTTAATCTCATCTACCGGCAGAAATGTAAAAAGCAGCAGGAACCTTTCAACATCATTGTCTTCCTGGTTGATCCAGTACTGATAGTAGTCATAGGGGCTGGTGAGTTCGGGTTCAAGCCACACTGCGCCCTGATGGGTTTTTCCCATCTTGATGCCGGATGAGGTTGTAATGAGCGGAAAGGTTATGCAATGTGCTGTTTCCCTCTCAAGGCGCCTTATCAAATCGGTCCCTGCTATGATGTTGCCCCATTGATCGCTTCCGCCCATCTGGAGTTTGCAGTCATAATGTTTAAACAGGTGCCAGAAGTCATAGGACTGTAACAGCATGTAGTTGAATTCAATAAAACTGAGACCTGTCTCCAGCCTCATTTTATAGCTTTCCGCGGTAAGCATCCTGTTTACGCTGAAATGCCTGCCGATATCTCTCAGGAAATCGATGTAGTTGAGTTTTGTCAGCCAGTCGGCGTTGTTGACCATAAGGGCCTTGCCGTTTTCAAAATCAAGAAAACGGGAGAGCTGTTTCTTGATGCCCTCAGCGTTTTGATCAATCTGTTCCCTAGTCATTATCGGGCGGATTTCAGTCTTGCCGCTCGGATCGCCTACAAGGGTTGTTCCTCCACCCACAACAGCGATCGGCCTGTGGCCTTCCCTCTGCATGTGCGTAAGCGCCATGACAGGCAAGAGATGCCCAACATGCAGACTGCTGCCTGTAGGATCAAAACCCGCGTAGCATGTAACAGGAGTCTTAAACAGTTCTTTTAACGCATCCTCATCAGTATGTTGTTCGATGAATCCTCTTTCTTTAAATATGTCAAAAATATCTTTCACTTTTATTCTTCTTCTTTCCAGTTAGTTATAAAATCTTTGGGAAAACGAAATGTTTTTACCCTGCCCGCGCGCCCGAGATTTTTAAATGTTTCTCCATTAAATTCAAACTCAATGCCTGCTGCATTTCCAACAGTAGCCTCAAATCCCCTCACGGCCGTCCATTGTGGGGTTTTGCCCGGCTGAAAGATATATTCTTTAGGAGGATTGTCATCCACTATCATCCTTACATAGGTCCTTTCGATTATCATTGCCGAAAGTGTCATCTGAGGCGTCGGCGGTTCAGTAGAAACTGCTTCCGGCTCAGGTTCTTCTTCCTCCATAACAGTTTCATCCTGAATTATTTCTTCAACTGGCGCGGTTTCTTCCGTAATTTCTTCAGGTTTTTCCCCTTCCTCTAACTTTTCTTCTGACGTCTGTAGTGGCTCCTCCTGTACAGTTACTTCCTTTTCAGGTTCAGGAGGAGGGGTCGTTTCCTGAATGGTTGATTCTTTAACGATTGTTTCCTTAACTTCATCAGGTTTTGATGTCTCAACCGGTTTTACCTGTTCGGGGGGACTTTGCTCCGGGCCGGCCTCTGCGGGGAGCGGAGAAATCTCTGAAACAGCCTTGTCAGATTCCATGTTATTCCCGGCCCTGTCGTGTACTGAAAACACATATATTGCTGCCGCCAGGATTATTAAAACCGGAAAAGCATAATACATTGTCTTGTTTTTTTTCTTCCTGCCGGTAAGGGGTACAGGAGCGTCTTCTTTTCTGGTCGGCACACTTTTATCAAAAAGTCTTAAGGCCTTTTGGGTGTCAATGCCTATCGAAATCGTGTAAGAGCGGATAAACCCTTTAATAAAAACCCTGGCAGGAAGTCTATCCCATTCTTCATTTTCAAGGGCGTCAATGACATGTCCCCTGACCTTTATAGTTTCAGCCAGGTGACTCTTTAATATTCCTTTTTTTTCTCTTTCAGTTTTCAGGAACTCACCAATACTGGATTCTTCCTGAGGGCTGCTTTCAGGGCTGGTATCTTTACTCATAGGGATATATTTCCGTAAGGTGTTTTTATTTAAAATTAAAGGTGCCTGACTAAAGTACTACTTTAATATAACTGTCTTTCTTTAATTCTTCCATATACTTATTATATCGTTTATCCATTTCCTGATAATAAAGTAATTCATTGATATCGTCCTTTACCTCTTCAAGGGGGATCCATTCCGTTGCGGTTTTTTTGATCAGTTTAACAATCAGAAATTTGTTCCCCATGTCGATTAATGAACTTACCTCTCCATCCTTGAGAGAGTTAATTACCTCCAGAATTTTGGGATGAGTATCTTTCAGTGTAATATTTCCAAGATCTCCCCCTTCTTCTGCCCCGGGGCCATTTGAAAATTTGCGGGCAAGGTCACCAAAGTCCTCTCCCTTTTTTAATCTTTCCAGGATATCCTCTCCCTTTTGCTGTAATTCATCAGTCTGATCCTGAACTCCCGAAGAAGAAGGAGTGAGGGATATAATTGCTATGTGGGCTTCCCCGGGTTTTTCATATTCTTTTTTATGTGACTCATAATATTCGTTTATCTGCTCTTCACTTATTATCATTTTTTCTCTTATTTCTCTGTCAACAAGATTGCTGTGCTCCAGATTATCTTTTATTTTTTCTCGATATTTTTCATAGGTCATGCCCTCTTTTTCAAGCTGGGCGATAAGATCTTCCTGAGTCATTTTCCGTTCTTGTTTAATGTTTTCCACATAACGGTCTATCTGTTCCCTGGAGGCTTCAAGTTCAAGCTCTTTTATTTTTTGCTTTTCGAGCCTGTCATCCATCATTCTCTCAAGAACCAGCTTCCGGATATTGAAGAATTCCTCCTCATTTTCCGACTGTAACTCTTCGCTTGTTTTCCCGGTCAATTCTTCAATCATGTTGTTCAGCTCAAAAAGGGTTATGACATCATCGTTTACTTTTGCAACCACCCTGTTATTGGCTGCCGCGAATAATTCAGGAACCACCAAAAAAAATGTGATAACTATTGCAGATACAAAAATTCTCATTGCTTCTTATCCCTCCATATCCATGTCGGCAAGTATTTGCCTTTCCTTAACACGTACAGGAAATTCTTTTTTCAGGCCCTCCAGCCATTTTTTAAACATAATTTCTCTTTTTTCCATAGATATTTTTGATTCTATTTCCTTTATTGCCTCAGGGAACTCTTTTATGCCTTCTTCCTTCATGTCAATTATTTCAAAGATATGAAATCCGTATGGTGATTCAAGCATTTTGCTGATTTTTTTTTCTTTGAGGGAAAAAATAAATTTGTCTATGGTTTCATCCAGTTGCCCTTCCGAAATCCATCCCAGCATCCCCTCTTTTTCCGCTTCAGGTGCTATGGAGTATTCCCTTGCAAGTTCCGGCATACTTTTGCCATTTTTTAAAAGATCAAGAACTTTATCCATATCCTCTCTTGTCTTTGTGACAATCTGCCTTACCTGGATCATTCGGGGATGCCTGAATTCTTCAAGGTGTCTTTCATAATAGTCCTTTGTTTCCTCGAAGGTTACGTTAACAGAGTTTTCTATAGTAGTATTGACAATTTTATTAATGAGAAGTTCTTCGCGAAGGCTGTTTTTCCACTCCTTGAAATCGATGTATCTTTTTAAAAGCATTTGGTTGAAAACATCTTCCGGATATTCCTGGCGCACCTCTTTTACTGCAGTTTCCAGTTCATCTTCTGATATTGTTATTCCATTTTTGTTGCCGTATTCCAGTATCAGTTTTTTTTCTACTATCTTGTTGATAATCGGCTTTATGTAAGTCTTTGCGTCCTGCTCTGTGATCCCCATATCAAAAATAGTGCGATCTATCTCTTCCCTTACCTCTTTCCTGCTGATGGTTTTATCCCCTATGGTTATTGCTGCCTCTTCTTCAGGCTTTTCAATGAGATCGCAAGAACAGGTCCATAGAAGTGAAATTATCAGGAAAAAAAATAAAATTCGATACTGGTTAAACACTTTGTCCTTCCAACAGGTTGGTTTTCTCTAACTGCTTAAAATACCCGGAAATTCATGAACTTAATAGACTAACAGCTCAGGGGAAAAATGCAAGAAATAAATTGTTTAAGAATAAAACGACAGAATGCTCATTTTACTGGGTAAATGATGGAATGCAATTGATTATTAAGTGCTTTTATATTATGGATATTTATGCCTTTCATTGTGCGAATTTTCTATAAATTATAAGGATATGGATCTTTACCTGTGGTCAGATAAACCAATGATAGGCTTTTTTCACTATTATTTTTTAGTGAATATCAGGTCAGGTTTTTACTTCAATCTATAACTTATTGAATAAACAAGGTAAATGTGTTGAAAGCCTTTTCGGCATGATAAATGCTAATACTAGCTTAGATATCCTTGTCTTATGGAAAATAATTCTCCGGAAAGATATTTTCCGACCTTATATTAACAGTAATAAAAAAGGAACCGTCAGGAGTGACCCTATGAACAGCAGAGCGAATGGTGTATCAATCAACATTAAAGGAGTGCGGCATGTCTATAAGGCAGGAAATGTCGCCATTAACGGTATTAACCTGGAGATCGGGACCGGATTATTCGGGCTACTTGGCCCTAATGGGGCTGGAAAAAGCACCCTTATGCGCATTATATGCAGCCTTCTGGTCCCCACAGAAGGAAGTGTTTCTGTGGGGGGGTACGATGTTGTGAAGGAACGCAGGCAGGTAAGGAGGCTCCTGGGATATCTTCCACAGGAATTTAATGCCTGGAGGTTACATCGTGTGGAAGAGGTGCTGGATACCCTTGCAACTCTTTCAGGCATGGAAAACCGGTCGGAAAGGAAGCGTCGGATACTGGAAATACTGGAATCAGTGGGTCTCAGTGAGGTTGCAGGCCGAAAGGTAAAAAAACTCTCAGGGGGTATGGTCAGGAGGCTTGGTGTAGCACAGGCCCTTATACATGATCCAAAGGTGTTGATAGTTGATGAACCTACTGTTGGTCTTGACCCTGAAGAGCGGATACATTTTCGTCAGTTGATGGCCAAAATGGGAAAGGACCGGATAATTGTCCTTTCAACCCATATCGTAGGAGATCTGGGTGCAGGATGCCATGATCTGGCCTTAATTGATCATGGTAAAGTGGAGTTCAGGGGGAGCCCTGAAAATCTCATAGGTCAGGCAAAGGGGATAGTTTTTGAGATAACCCTTGCAGAGGGTGATAAATCCACTCCTGAAGGACAGTTCGAAGTAGTATCCCAGGAACAGAAGCTCAAAAGAACGATTACAAGGGCCGTATCAAAAAACGGAGAGATACCCGAAGGAGCGGTTCCTGTTGACAATCCTACACTTGAAGAGGCCTACCTGGCGTTTATGTCGGGCCGGAGCCGGAAAACAGGGAACCCGGAAGCGGAGGCAGTATAATGATGAACATTAGATCGGTTTTATCCATTGCTCTGGCAGAAACGCGTGTAACCAGGCGTATGGTACGTTACTGGTTGTTTCTATCATGTTCTTACCTGATCGTTTTTATATCATTCATATATTACTCCGTATTGCATGGTCTTTTTTCAACATACTCGGCTACCGTAGGCTTGATAAGCCCAAGAAATCTCGTAAGTGCAATGGGCCTGTACTATCTGGGGATTTATTGTATAGGTATTATCTTCCTTGCCTTTGATGTAAGGGCCAGGGATAAAAGAGAAAGAATGTACGAGGTCCTTGACTCCAGGCCCTATACTAATATGGAGCTGGTATCAGGGCGTTTTCTGGGAATTCTTATCCCCGCGTGGGTTCCTATTGTAATTATGGGAATCCTTCTTGAGTTGCTGGGATTTACCCTCAAGGCCAGCGGCCTTCCGATTGGAGAGCCTGTTGAAATTTTTTCTCTTCTGACCTTTACTTTTTTAATGAGTCTGCCGGCTCTGGCGTTTATGATTTCCATAGTTTTTCTTATTACTCTTCTCGTACGAAACAGACTGGCAGCCTCGGTTATACTTGTCATTTTTTTAGGGGCTTGTTATGCTGGCTTTACATTTTTGCCTGTCTACAAGGCCCAGCTGGTGGATATTCTCGGATATCTCAGTGTAGAATTATTTTCTTCGGATTTTTTTGTATCTATCAGCTCTGATGGAGTGATAAACCGTACTGCAATATTAATAGCCTCACTGGGTATACTGGGCATATGTGCTGCTGTGCATTCCCGCCTTGATGACGGTTCCCGGGTCAGGTCAGCCCTGGGCGGGATCGTTGTCGTACTGATCGTAGCGGTGATGATGGGAAGCCTTTACCTGAAAGATGTGAAAATCTTACGCGAAAAGGAAATGTGGCTAAAAGCGCATGATGGATATTCACAACTCCCTGTTCCTGACCTTAAAAAAGTATCAGGGCAGGTGAATATAGACCCGGGTAAAAACCTTGACCTTGACATTAAAATCATCTTCAGCGCGCCAGAATCCGAATCATTGACTAATGCTGTTTTTACCCTTAATCCCGGTCAGGAGGTTACGGAACTTATCGACTCATCAGGAAAGCCTCTGGCCTATACCCATGAAAACGGCTTGCTGGATATTACCCTTCCGAATTCTCTTGCTTCAGGGGAAGAGACCAGTATCAGTCTAAAGATCAAAGGCATTCCTGATAATAATTTTGCATATCTCAAAAGTGTTTTTGATTCCAGAAAATTTACACTGAGAAGGGGAAATATCACTCTGCTCGGTAGCAAAAGCGCACTCTATGAACCCGGTTTTGTAGCTTTGATGCCTGCGCTTCGGTGGCTTCCAGCATCCGGTCCTGAAAATAGCAAGAATGATCACTATGCACGATCTGTAGACTATTTTGATGTGGATCTGAATGTCAGGCTTCCAAAGGGGTGGCTTGTTGCCGGGCCGGGCCGGCGCAAAGTGGAAAAGGAAGAGGCGGATTACAATGTTTTTCGGTTTTCACCTCCTTCAGTTGTCCCGGAGGTTGCCCTTATTGCTTCCGAGTTTGAAAGTCGTTCCTTTGAGACAGAGAATGTCTTAATGGAACTTCTTATCCATAAAAAACACATGAAAAATATCGAAATCCTCGCTGATACCGGAGACAAGTTAAAGGAATATATTAAGAGCAGGTTGAAGGAGGCAAAAGAAAATGAACTTTTTTACCCCTATGATGGTCTAACACTTGTAGAAATTCCTGCTTCAATGAGGACGTATGGTGGAGGATGGCGCCTGGATTCTGTTCAGGCACTGCCCGGTGTCATGCTACTTAAGGAACTCTCTTTACCGACTTCCCGCTTTGACTCGGCCTTCAGGAATCCTGAAAGGTTTAAGAACTATGAGGGAGGTATTGTCCAGGCCAAATGGGAAAGACTTCAGAGATATTTTAAGAATGACTTTTCAGGAGGAAATATCTTCACCGGAATATCAAAAAATTTCTTCCTGTTCCAGACCTCTGCTTCAGGACCTGAAGACCTGGCCGTCAACTTTGTTATGGATACACTGACAGATCTTGTGGTCGCCGATACAAAAGGCTATTTTTCGGCCCATATTTTTATTGATCCAAATGGAATAACCGAGGTTACTAATAACACACTGAGAGACTATTTTCAGCGCAGAGGGATAGGAGAAACTATTTTGAATGCGACAATCAACTTAAGGACATCACAGCCCGTGATATGGGAAAAGGTACTTGAAACGTCCCTCAGAGACATGAATCCCTGGGAAGACCCGGAAGATATGGTAGATGTTCTTGCGCTAAAGGGATATGCTGTTGCTGATTCAATATACAGAACCCTCGGGAGAGAAAAAACAGCAACCCTCCTTGCTTCTATCCGTAATAACTACAGGGGAAAGGCTTTTTCTGCCAGGGATATGCTGAACGCAAGTAAAGAACTTGGCTATGATATGAACGAGCAGCTAGGTGACTGGATAGGCGGTACCGGTCTGGCAGGATTCGTTGTGCCGGAGGCAACGGGATACAGGATTGCTGATGACCCGAATGGAGGTCCCAGGTATCAACTGCTGTTTACCGTAAGAAATGATGAACCTGTGCCGGGGGTTTTCACCTTTGCCCATTATTATCAGACAGAAAACCAGAGATCCGAGCTGACAGGAAGTGAACCTATTCACCTTGCCGGGAAACATGCCATTCAATACGGAACAATCGTTATAAGGCCCCCAACCATGTGTTTTCTGCGGCCCTATCTTTCATTCAACAGAGGTGTTTTTGAGTTGAAAATGGATACCATAGATCCTGAAAAGATTGTCAGGAAGGAAATAATTGAAGGGGTGCATGAGATCCCGTGGGAGGTACCTGTTTCCTCTTCAGTAACAGTGGATGATCTGGATGATGGTTTCAGTATTGCGACAGAAGGCAAAGATAATGAAGGATTGCGTTTAAAGACAAAAAATAGAATTGACCGGGATCAGGATACGGATCAGGGACTGCCCTATATATCCGGGAACATACTGCCGCCCGGAGCGCGTCTTCCCGGTGAATGGTCACGCATGACCAGTAGTGTGCCCTTTGGAAAATACAGGCACACCGCAGCATTTATAAAATCCGGTGAGGGAGATAAAAAGGCCGGTTTTCAGGCCAGCCTGCCAGAGGACGGGACATGGGATCTGGAAATTTACATACCTAATAAAACCATGTTTCCGAGGAGAGAATGGGGGACATGGCATGCTGATATAATCGATGATAATGGAGATAAACATAAAGTTGAATTTAATTCTAAAGCCGGCACCGAGGGATGGAATCTGGCAGGTAAGCTGGACCTTCCCGGAGGGAAAGTGACAGTCGAGTTGTCCGATCTGACGGACGGGGATCTTGTGGTGGCCGATGCAATACGATTGACTCCTGCTGCTGGAAATTGAAAGAGGGATATTAGATGACAGAGAATCGTGCCTTTATAAGAACAGTATTAATTGTTTTTATAATGTTTTTTGTTTTCCTTTCAGGATGCTCCCAGGATAATCCTGTAGAAAAGGTTGAATTCCTGGTGCCGGTTTCCGTGACAAAGGTGGGCAAGACCGATGTGGAAGACAGGATCGTTGCCACCGGGACACTTCGAACCAGTAGAATCGCAAAACTGGAAGTGGAAACAGAAGGCATCCTGGAATTTTTAACAAACAAAGACGGAAAACGTTACCGCGAGGGAGACAAAGTCAGGGCAGGAGATGCAATTGCCCGTATCACTGGTGACGAAGTGCGCCTTGCAGCAGCAAAAGAGGTAACATATCAGAAGTATAAGACTGCAAAAGAAGAATATGACTCCACTAAAAAACTCTATGATGAGGGATTCAGAAGTAAAACCGAATTGCTGAACGATCTATCCGCCCTTGAAGATGCACGGAACAGATATGAAATGAGTCTTAAGACGGAAAAGCGGAGTCAGCTTGTAACACCTATTGACGGGGTTATCCTGAGACTGGCGAGGGACAGTAACAACCCGGATCAGCCTCTGGCGGTTGGTCAGTATGTAAAGCCGGGGCTTGAAGTGGCAAGAATAGCCCCAACGGATATTCTGATAGCGGATGTGGATCTTGTTGCCCAGGACATTCCAAAGGTAAAAGAAGGGCTTGAAGCAAGAATCCGGCATTATGCATGGAAGGATGAGGTATTTACCGGAAAAGTCGTCCGGCTTGATCCGATGATTGATACTGTTACAAGGGCATTAAGGGCCGAAGTGGAGGTTGATAACCATGAAGGAAAACTCAGGCCGGGGATGTTTGTTGAAGTCACCTTAGTAAAAGAACAGAGAAAAGATGTGCCTTTTATCCCCAGAGAGGCTGTAACCAACCGGGGTGGAAAATGGGTGGTCTTTCTTCTCAAGGGGCAGAGGGTCGCAATGAAGGAAGTGGTCCTTGGTCTGGGTGATGACAATATCGTTGAAATTCGGGAAGGTCTGTCGGAAGGTGAAAGGGTTGTAACCAGGGGACTTGAAACCCTTGCTGACCAGACACGGGTCCGTGTAACGGGAAACAATTAATACCATGTATACTCTGGTACGTTACGCAACAAGACACCCTGTGGCCGTAACAGTGATGGCCGCAGCAATTATTATGCTGGGATGGATATCCTGGAAGGATCTTCCCCTTGATCTTTTACCGGATATCCAGAGCCCGACCGTACTTGTTTCAATCAAATCCGGTGACCGGCCTCCGACTGAAATGGAGCGGCTTTATGGTCAACAGGTTGAGCGGATGCTTTTTGCTGTGAGTGGAATAAGATCCATAAACCAGGTGGCAAGGTCCGGGAACCTCATCGCCCGTGTGACATTTGACTGGCACACGGATATGGATCTCGCCCTTGTTGATGTCCAGAAGGCAATCAATCCTATTGCGTCCGACACCGAGATAGATGAAGTGATTGTACGCCGGCAGGACCCCCGCCAGCTTCCGGTCCTCACCATAGGGCTTGTTGCTCCGAAGGGAACGCCTGATCTTGCTGAACTTTACAGGATAGCAGACAGGATGATATCTCCCGCCTTTGAACAGCTTGGAGGAGTTGCGGAAGTCAGGATAACCGGCGGCCGTCAGGAGGAAGTGAGGATTATCGCTAACCGGTACCTGATGGAAGCCCATTCTGTAACCATGGCAACTCTTGAAAACCGAATCAGGGCAGCAAACCTCGATTTTAACGCGGGCACTCTTGAAGAGGGTGACAATGTATATCTGGTAAGAGGAATATCAAGATACAGCAATATCGATGATATCTCAAGAGTTGTGGTCAAATATGAGCGTGATGCAAACGACAAAATAGTGCCCGTAAAGGTGAGTGATCTTGGCAGGGTTGAGATCAGAGAAAAAGAAATCAGTGACCTTGTACTTGTGGACGGTAAAGAGGGAATAAGCCTTTCCATATACAAGGAAGCCGGGGCAAATACAGTTCAGGTCTCCAGGAATGTGAGAGAAGCCCTTAAAAGCATGAACAAAGAGATTTCGGATGTCGAATTTAACATAGTAAGTGATGAAGCCGCGCTCGTGGAGGATGCCATTTCTGAGGTTCAGAGCGCTGCTGGCATAGGAATAATACTTGCGGTTATCGTGCTTACATTTTTCCTGAGGTCTATGGGTACAACAATAGTGGTAGCCTTATCTGTGCCTGTATCTCTTGCGGCTACACTTTTTGCCATGCATTTTGCCGGACAGAGTCTCAACCTGATGACCCTCGGGGGGATGGCCCTTGGCGCAGGTATGCTTGTAGACAATGCCATTGTTGTAATTGAAAGTATTTTCCGCAGACGTACCGAAGGGGATTCTCCGGAGGAAGCTCCTCCAAAGGGGACCGCAGCGGTTGCAGGAGCAATAGCCTCCAGCACACTCACAACATGTGTAGTCTTTTTGCCTGTACTTTTTATTCAGGGGTTAGCCGCAAGGATTGTGTCGGGGATCTCCTTTACCGTCGTTGTGTCGCTTGTAGCATCTCTTGGAGTGGCAGTTTTTTTAATACCGGCACTCGCCGGATGGTTTCTTCCAAAGCGGAAGACAAAGGCTATAGATCCCGGAAAGGCCAAAATAGAAACATTCGTACTGGGTCTTTTAAAGCATCCCTTCCTGGTGGTTTTTGTAAGCATTGTTATGGTCGGCATTTCAATATATGGTCTTGCCGGACTGGGAAGCGAACTTATGGCGCCGGCAGATCCAAGACAGTTTTCCCTGCGAATCACCGGACCTCCCGGTCAGAGAGTGGAATCCACAAAAAATATGGCAATGGTTGTTGAAGATATCATTCGGGAAGCTGCTGGAGATGACCTTCATGCAGTTCTTTCGGAGGTAGGAAGGCTTCCCGAGGATGATCACTTCATCCGCGAGGAACGCACAGGGGAAAACACTGCCAGAATACTGGTCAATCTTTCGGCAGAGGGTAAGACAGCAGGCCAGGTGGTCGCAGCGGCTTCACCTGCAATATCTGCATTGTCGGGTGTTGAAGTCTCCTGGGAGTTGGGCACCTCTGCCATAGCAAGAGCGTTAGGCAACACCGGTGCCCCCATACAGGTAGAGATTTCAGGTCAGTCAATAGATGAATTAAGAAAAAGTGCTGCTGATGTACTTGAAAGAATGAAAACGATTCCTGAGTTATGGAATGTTCAGTCTTCCTTTGAGGGGGGATCGCCGGAACTGCATGTAATATTAAATCGTAACCTGTGTGACGGGCTTGGTGTTGATATCGATACCATGTCCGGAATACTCGAAGTAGCACTTGACGGCAGGGTAGTTACCAAAATGACAACAGGGGATGAAGAGAGAGAAGTCGTTCTCATGATTGAACTTGGCAGCGCTATGGATCTTAAATCCGTTCCCTTTACCACTCCCGGGGGAGAGCACCTTACCGTGGGAGATGTTGCGGATTTCAGAGAAACTGCAGGTGCCCTTGAAGTATTCCGAAAAAACCAGAAAAGAGTCGCAAGGGTCACAGCAAGGATAGCCCCCGGATTTGATTATCCGGCTGCCCGTTCCGCCGCGGAAACAGCCATAAATAAGATGGATCTCGCGCCGGGATTAAGCATGAGACTTACAGGGGAAGAGGAGGAAAGGGCCCGGACTTTCAGTGAACTTGAATGGGCAGGTATCGTGGCAGTTATTCTTGTATTCATGGTCCTTGCAGGGACATTCGAATCTCTTCTTCACCCCTTTACGGTACTTTCGTCCATACCCTTTGCCCTTGCAGGAGTGGCTGCGGCTCTCATTCCTGGCGGGAGGCCCATCGGAATTATGGAGTGTCTGGGGATTATCGTACTTTCCGGAATAGCTGTTAACGATGCTATCCTTATGGTTCAGACTGCGCGCCATTTGATAATTGACGGTGTTGAGCGCAAAACAGCGCTTGCACGGGCAGCGTCCATAAGGCTGAGACCTATCATTATGACAACCGCTACCACGGTGCTGGCACTTCTTCCGCTTGCAGTCGGGGTTGGTGAAGCAGCCCAGCTCAGGGCTCCTCTTGCGCTTACAATAATTGGCGGTGTTACAGCATCGACACTGACTTCTTTATTTGTCATACCATCCCTTTACCTGATACTTGATTATTTTCGTTTTAACCGGGCAAAACCATGAGCTGGTATACGATTCCTGTCAAACGTCCCGTCGCTACAAGCATGTTCTTCTGCGCCATTCTCCTCCTGGGGATCGTGGGCTGGTACAGGATACCTGTTGAACTTATACCCAAGATGGAGGGTGACAGCCTTACCGTAACATTTAACAGACAGAACAGTGATCCTGAAATTGTTGAAAGGGAAATTCTGATTCCGCTTGAGGGTAAGGCTTCCGAACTTCCGGGTTTAAAGGAAACACGAGGGCAGATAGAGGGCTCGGGAGGCCGCCTTGAATTAACCTTTGAACCCGGAACCGATATTAAGATAAAGCAGCTTGAGCTTCAACGTATTACCACAGAACTTGCAAGGAAACAGCCAAGAGGTTCGTTTATTGATGTGGGAGGCCTGGGCCAGTATTCTTCTTTGTTAAGCAGGTTTGTCATGAGTATACAGGTCCTGGGCGGAGAGGACACAAATACTCTCAGGAACTTTGTTGACGAAAGAATACAATCGCGATTAGCAGCTGTTAAAGGTGTAGGTACAGTATTTGTATCCGGTGGCGCTCCGGAGGAGATAACAGTAAAAGTAGACCCTGATAAATGCTCCGCTCTTGGGGTAACTCCACAAAACGTAATGGAAACCCTTTCACGGTCGGTTCAGAGGTTAAGGTTTTTGGGAGGAGTTGAAGAAAGTACAAAACGAACCCCGGTTATTCTGGACGGCCGGCCCAAGGGGATATTTGAACTTGGTGAATTGAGGATAAGCCAGGATAAGCCGGTTCTTATTCGTCACGTAGCGGAAGTATCAAAGGGAACTGCCAGACAGGAAAGTATATACCGTCTGAATGGTAAGCCCTCTGTGGGGCTCTTCGTATTAAAGGAAGAAGGGGCCAACCTGGTTGAACTGGGAAGGGAGATAAGACAACGGATCGAAGAGCTGCGGGAAGAGTTCAAGCCATATGGAATTGATTTTTTGATAGGTTTTGACGGCGCCAATGCCATAGAGGAACAGATTGACAGGCTTAAAAAACTTGCCGTAAGCGGTTTTATTGTTTCACTTATAATCCTTTTTTTATTTATACGCAGTCCAAGGGCTGTTGCTGTTGTGGCGGTATCCGTACCTGTCAGTCTCCTGTCCGCAATGGCTTTGCTTTATATATGCGGATATACCCTTAATATAATAACTCTGATCGGACTTGTTGTGGGAGTCGGGATGCTTGTGGACAACAGTATAGTTGTTTACGAGGCTGTACAGCGGAGGCTTGAGAGGGGCGTTGATCCTGACAGGGCAGCCGCCGAAGGAGTAAAGGTCACATTTAAGGCCATCCTCGCATCGACAGTAACAACGGCTGTTGTTTTTATACCGGGGCTCCTTTTAACCGAGGGGGCAACTATCCGGAGTCTGCTTGAGCTTCTCGCTGCTGCAATTCTGATACCTCTTGGCTCATCACTGCTCGTAGCAATAGGACTCGTCCCGCTCCTTAGCAGAAGACTGGCGGCACCTGCTGCCCTGAAACAGCTTGCGGCAGTAAAAAAACGCAGGGAGTTGTATGCCGGCCTGCCTCTGCCTGATAAGTGGAGGGATCTTTTTTCCGGTATCTTAAAAAACTCACTCCGAAGACCTGCGACATGGCTTACAGTTATTACCGCTGTTGTTCTTTTCACCGTCATTGTCGGTCTTCCATGGGTGCTGGTCGGAAACAGGAACCAGGAGGCAAAAGAGGCGGATGAGATCAAATTAACTATCGAAGTACCTGCCGGTGATTCACTTGAATCAATAAGCCGGTCAATGTCTTCGCTTGAACAGACGGCGCTTAAAATAGATGGTGTTAAAACGGTTGAAAGTGATGTGAGGGAAAATGAAAGTACCCTTACAATAAGATTTGTTGAAAAAGACAAGCGTCCCAGGAAACTCACAGCCCCGCGGGTGAAAAACAAGATCACAGAGGCATCCAGAACACTTAAAGGATTCAGTATCAAGCCGGAAAACTCCTCCGGAGTAAGCGGGCAGCAGGGCGGCGGTATGGCAAGCCTCATAGGGCAGAATGCATCGGAGATTGTCCTGTCAGGCCCTGATTCAAAACAGTTGATGGACCTTGCAGGAGCATTGAAAGAAAGGCTCGTAACTATTCCCGAAATAGGTGATCACAGAGTGTGGATTTCTTCAAGGCCGGGGCAGGATGAGATTCATATACTGCCCGATTACAGGATGCTTGGAAGTCTTGGGCTGATGGCAGATCAGGTACTTCCAATGCTCAGGGTGCTTCTGAGCAGGGATGGTTTTCAATTGAGCATCAGTATGATTGAATCTGATGGCAGAGAGATCCCGCTTACCATAAGAAGCAATGAAACAGAATCAGGTAACCTGAGCCAGAAACTGGAAAACCTCAGAATTAACACATCTGCCGGAGTCATACCTTTCGGACTCATATCCGAATCCCGTAAGATGCCTCCTCCCAATGTAATCCAGCACCGCAATGGAAGGCGCGAGTTGAGAGTTTCATACATGTTAAGCGCAGATGCCCCCGGCACCGGACCCGCGAGGGAGGCACTGGATAATGAGATTCTCAACATGATTAAAACAGTATATCTTCCTGACGGATACATAATAAATCCGCCCGACAATGATGAGACGACCAGCACAGCCAAGCGCATCCTTATCCCTATCCTGCTTCTGCTTTTTGCCGTACTGGCTGTTACCTTTGAATCGCTTATTATGCCGGTACTTGTACTGCTCGCAACTCCCCTGACAATAATAGGGGCAATATGGGCCCTGTTTTTTGCGGGGATGCCCCTTGGATACCTTGCAATGGCTGGTGTGGTGGTCCTCATGGGACTTATGGTAAATCCTGCAATCCTGCTTGTTGACAGGATGCAGCAAAGGGTTCTGGGGAATGCATGGTCTGCAGGGGCTGCTGCTATCGCCGCGGTTCGTGAAAGATCAAGGCCGGTTCTGATGACAACATGTACAACCATTGCAGGATTGTGGCCGCTCGCTATCCCAACAGGGGCTGAAAATGAAATATGGCCCCCTTTTGCCGTTGTAATAATGGGCGGACTCGTAACCTCCGGTCTTCTTATCCTTCTGGTTATTCCGATAGGATTTGTCTTTCTTAATCGAATTGACAGGATTTTCGGCAGGCTGGGCCCCTGGATAACAGTCTGGTGGATAGGCGCCACAGCGGCTATTATGACGCCTCTTATTATGACTGACCAAATAACCTCGATGACATGGCAGATCATAACCACCCTGCTGGTTGGTTCCGTGCTTTTAGGAATTTTCGTGCTGATTTTCCGAAAACCCGAGCTTCCAACACCTTCTGCTGATATGGATGTTGAAGTAAAATTCCTCCATAAAACATATGGACGTCCCGGGCCTGTGGGGCGTGCCCTGCGGGCCGGAGAACATTTTGCAGACAGGGTCCTTGCGAGAGGCGGGAAACCATTTTTACCGGGTGATGTCATTCAGCCCATTATTACTCACCTGGTTCTTCTTGCCGGGGTATCATATCTTGCTTTTTCATTGAGTTCAACATGGTGGCGAGTCGTCTTTTCCTTTGTGGGCGCTGTCTTACTTGCCAGGATTTTAACACTTATAAGAAAACTGAGAGGAAAGTGTGACGGGAAGGGCAGGCCTGACCCCGGCGGGATAGAAAATCTGATGGCGTTTCTGGTTCCGTGGATTGTATTTATTTTTAACGCGCTAATCTTCTACGTTGCGCCTGTATCAGTAGGGAAAAGCCCGCGTATGCCTCTTTTCCCCATGATGCTGCTTATCCTGATAATCATATTTGTTCAGACGGGTCGAAAGACTGCAAAGGATCTTGCCGAGGGAAGAATTCGTGAAAGACCGGATCTGGGCTTTGTGCACAGGTTGGCGACCCTCTGGCGCTGGCTGGCCAGGATACTTTTCAGCCTTGATCTTCCCAGGGAAGAACACACGGCACTCAAGAATGTCCATTTTCGCGCTGAACATGGCATGATAGGCATACTGGGGCCAAACGGTGCGGG
>JASFHE010000023.1:0-21743 GCA_050123415.1 Desulfobacteraceae bacterium
ATATCAACATACTCACATACCCATGAGACATCCCTTGGATCAAGAACCTCTGTAACAACCGGCAACCCTGTCTCTTTCCCGGCTTTTTCGAGAATTTGAAGCCCCTTTATTCCCAGCCCCTGGAATGAATATGGTGATGTCCTGGGCTTGAAGGCCCCGCCCCTGATTATATCAGCACCCGCTTTCTTGACCTTATGGGCTGTTTCTATTGTCTGCTCCTCACTTTCTATACTGCAGGGCCCGGCAATAACAGTGAATCCCTCACCAATAGTTAAATCTTTAACCTTTATTCGGGTACGTTCCTGTGATTTTTCTTTTATGGTAGTAAGTTTTAAATTTTTCATTTTTTAACCATTTAACCTTTATAAAAATTATATATCCCCTCTGGGATATGAGCCCAGCTTCTTTAAAAATACACAATATTTTTCCATCTCCCTGAGTGCTTCACTCAGTTTTTGGTCCTGTTCATGCCCTTCCAGATCCACAAAAAATATATATTCCCAGTTTTTTGTTTTAGCAGGCCTGGATTCAATCCTGGTCAAATTAATTCCTTTTTCTGCCAGAACGGATAAACATTTGTAAAGTGAGCCCGGTTCATGGTGAAGGAAAAATATTATTGATGTCTTGTCTTTTCCTGTAGGTTGCGATTTGTGATTCCCGATAATAAAAAACCTTGTCGCAT
The DNA here is from genome assembly GCA_050123415.1 of Desulfobacteraceae bacterium. Taxonomy (GTDB): domain Bacteria; phylum Desulfobacterota; class DSM-4660; order Desulfatiglandales; family HGW-15; genus JAAZBV01. The sequence goes on from JASFHE010000023.1 coordinate 683, forward strand.
TTTCCTGGTCATCTTCAATGTTTTCACTCAACACATTCAAGCCGTATGTTGAAGCGGCAAAACCGCTGCCAATAGCTGCTGTATTTAATTCTTTGGAAGCCATTTTTGCGGCAAGTGATGTACTTGACACCTCTGCAACAGAAACATCCGGCATATTTGCCTTCAGCCATGATCTGCACTGGGCGATTGCCTGGGAATGTGAATAAACACGTTTGATATTTTTAATATTCTTTTCACGGCTTAACAGACTATGCCTTATCCTTAAATAGACCTCTCCACAAATATTTGTATCATATTTATTTAAAAGATCCTGAGTGATGTTAACTGAGCCCTCATATGAATTTTCAACAGGGACAATTCCTTCTTCGCACTCCCCGTTTTTAACCATGATAAAAATATCTTCGATTGTCTGGGCTCCTTGGAGTTTTATATCGTTGCAGTATAACATTGTTGCAGCCTGATGGCTGAAGGTTGCTTCAGGCCCTAAATACCCTACATACGTAACAGACTGTAACCTGTTACTGTCAAAATTAGTGCTGATAATATCATTTTCCATTTTCTTCACCTGGCATATGCCTGAACATACTCATCATGCTGTTTCGCAGGTAATGATCAGCAAGCACTATCTTTACCATTGCTTCAAGTACGGGAAGAACTCTTGGTATTGCGGTAACATCAAACCTTCCGGCTGTTTTGATATTTGTGGAATTCCCGTCTTTATCTATGGTATCCTGCTCAATACCTATGGATGGAATGGGTTTGACCGCTGCCCTGAGTATAATATCATCACCATTGGAGATCCCGGCCAGTATTCCCCCGGCGTTGTTGGAACTGAAACCTTCGGGAGTAATAGGGTCATTGTTTTCAGATCCTTTGAGCCTGGCGGCTTCAAACCCGGCACCTATTTCAAAACCCTTGATCGCTCCTATGGACATAACCGCCCTGGCAAGATCAGCGCTCAGCTTGTCAAATACCGGTTCACCAAGACCCGGAGGACACCCTTTTACAACTACTTCGACGACTCCGCCGAGAGAATCCCCATTCGCCTTTGCTTCTGCGAGGGCCTCTGCCATCTCTTCATATTTTTTCATGTCAGGACAACACAAAGGATTACTCTCTATAACTGCAAAATCTTTTACTTCTGCCCGGATACCGCCGATTTCGATTGTATAGGCAGTTACATTTATGCCTGCTGCTGATGTGATCTTATCCGCAATTGCTCCTGCCGCGACCCTGGCAGCAGTCTCCCGTGCAGAATATCTTCCCGCGCCCCGGTAATCAAAATGGCCGTATTTATTGTAATAGGTGAAATCTCCATGTCCCGGCCTGAAGAGATTTTTTATATGATCATATGATTTACTTCTGGCATCTTTATTTTTTATGAAAAGGGCGATGGGAGTACCGGTTGTCAAATCTTCAAACACACCTGAAAGGATTTCGACATTGTCATCTTCTCTTCTTGGTGTATCGAAGTCACTCCCGCCAGGCCGTCTCCTTGCCATAGCATATTCAAAGTCTTCCTGTTTCAGACTTATCCCGGGTGGACATCCGTCAACAACTACGCCTATTCCTTTCCCATGGGATTCTCCAAATGTTGTGATCCTGAATACCTCTCCAAATGAATTTCCTGCCATTAGTTCTCCTGTTTGGTTAGAAAAGAGTAAAGAGAAAAGAGGATATAGAAGTTTATCTGATCTCAAATCTCAGATTCTCAGTTACCCCACCCTTTTTCCTGATTTCTCTTTTCTAATTCCTGGTTTCTATTTCCTCTTCCCTGTTTCCTCAATTATCATATCTGCCACTTCATTGATGTTCAATTGACTCGTGTCAACAGCCATATCACTCGCCTTTAAATATAGCGGCTTTCTCTGCTCAAGCACTTTTTTAATTTCATCAGAAGGCTCATCTCCTGTTAACGACGGCCGATTATCTGGTGATGTTTTATCTTCATTTAATCGTTTTTTAATAGTATCTATATCTGCATAGAGCCAGACAATAAAACCATTGTTCTGCAATTTTTCAACGTTTTCTTCATTCGTAACGACTCCGCCACCCGTAGCAATCACGATGTTTTCCATGGTTGAGACCTCTTTTATGACATCTTTTTCAGTCTCCCGAAAATAATCCCAGCCCTGAATCGAGACAATTTCGTCAATACTACACCCTTCTTTCTCAATGATAAGATCATCAGTATCAATAAACTCTCTGTCGAGTTTAGCAGATAGTAATTTCCCAACAGAGGTTTTTCCGCAACAACGGTAGCCGATAAGAACGATGTTCATGTTATTTTCTCCAACCTGCAAAAACAAAAAAAGCCGTGAGTTTTTCTACTCACGGCTTTTAAACGATAAAACAAATAAATCAAACCATGAGCAGACCTCTGGTGCCAAAAAAGAAAAAGAAGAAAACCTGCCATGTTTGATATAATTTCATTAGAATAATCCTTTTGTTTAATAATAGCTTAAAATTATAAGTGAACTGTTTTTTTATTGTCAAGATAAAAAATAATCTTGACAATTATTTATCTGGCTAATAATCTATTTAGCTATGTGTAAAGAATATAAAAATATCATGAACAACAACTGGTGGTGGTGCGTCTCTAACAGGAAGAGTGCCTGCCAGTATAAATATTAGCAATTAATGACCGGGGGCATCTTCCTAAAGGCCCGCGGTTAAAAGTCAATCAGGCCGTGGGTTTAAGAACTCACGGCCTTTTTTATTTGGGAGCGTAAAATTGAAAAAGAAACCTTCATTTTCCGAATTTGAACAAATGGCAAAGCAGGGCAATCTGATACCGGTATATCAGGAACTGCTTGCAGATATTGAAACTCCTGTATCAACATATTTAAAGGTAAGAGATAATTCATTCTCTTATCTACTCGAAAGCGCTGACGGGGGGAGCAGATGGGGGCGTTACAGTTTTATCGGGTATAAACCCTTAATCAGCATCCTTTCCCGGGATAAAGATGTTGAAATTCATAAAGGTGAAGAGAGAGAGATCATCAGGGATGTTAAAAATCCATTTGATATTCTTAAAGAGATAAGCAAACAATTTACACCTGTTATGGCAGATGGTCTTCCGCCTTTTCAGGGTGGTCTTGTAGGTTATGTAAATTATGATCTGATAAGAAAATGGGAACGTTTGCCCGAAATAGAGCCGCTGGAAAGAAAACTGCCGGAATCTGTATTCACCGCAACACAAAACCTGATTGTATTTGACCATTTTACCCATATGATGAAGGTAATATCTTTCTCCTATATAGAAGACGGATACGACCTCAGGGAATGTTACGCCAGGGCCTGTCATGAGGTGGATAAAACCATCGCAGAGCTAAAAAGACCGGTTGGTGATACTGGCACCAGTGTAGCAATATCAGAGCTTAAATCAAATTTTGAAAAGGAAGATTTCAAGGAAGCAGTAAGAAAGGCCAAGGAATATATTGTCGCCGGTGATGTTATTCAGGTGGTAATATCCCAGCAATTTACATGCGAAGTTCATGGGGAAGACTTCCAGATTTATCGTCAACTGAGGAGTGTAAATCCGTCACCATATATGTTTTATCTGAATTTTGGAGAAGTAAAATTCATAGGCGCGTCACCTGAAATTCTGGTACGCCTTACTGACGGCAAGATCGAATTAAGGCCAATAGCCGGAACCAGGCCCCGCGGCGCTACCGACGAAGAAGATCTGGCCCTCGAAAAAGACCTGATGGCAGACCCGAAGGAAAGGGCCGAACATATAATGCTGGTCGATCTAGGGAGGAATGACGCCGGAAAAGTCGCGGCACCCGGATCGGTAAATGTTCCAAGATTAATGGAAATAGAACGTTATTCACATGTTATGCATATTGTTTCACACGTAGAGGGAGTCTTAAGAGATGACAGGGACTGTTTTGACCTGTTCATGTCATCGTTCCCGGCAGGGACAGTCAGCGGGGCGCCTAAAATCAGGGCAATGGAAATAATAAGCGAACTTGAACCGGGTCAGAGAGGCCCTTACGCGGGGGCAGTAGGTTACTTTGGTTTTAACGGGAATATGGATTTCTGTATTACGATCAGGACCATTACTATATCCAATAACAGGATTTCCATTCAGGCAGGGGCTGGCATTGTTGCTGATTCGGACCCTGAAGAAGAGTACAGGGAAACCATAAGAAAGGCCAGCGCCACATTTAATGCAATAGAAAGGGTAAAGGAACAATGATACTCCTTATAGATAATTACGACAGCTTCACATACAACCTTGTCCAGATAATCGAACCCATGGGCCAGGAAGTAAAGGTATTCAGGAATGATGAGATAGATATTCCGGCCATCAATAAATTATCACCCGCACGCCTGATGATTTCACCGGGACCCTGCACTCCTGACAAGGCGGGTATTTCTATCAATGCCGTTAAGGAATTTGGCAAAAAGCTCCCCACACTTGGGGTTTGTCTTGGACACCAGTCAATCGGTCAGGCGTATGGCGGAGTTGTAATCAGGGCAGGAAGGATAATGCACGGCAAAACATCTATGATCTCTCATGATGGGAAAAGGATTTTTAAAGGACTTCCAAATCCCTTTGAGGCTGTAAGATACCATTCACTTCTGGTGGAAAGGGAAACCCTGCCCGACTGCTTTGAAATAAGCGCATGGACAAGAGAAGGTGAGATCATGGGGCTCAGACACAAAGAAGACCCTGTGAATGGTGTTCAGTTTCATCCTGAATCGATCCTGACTAAAGCAGGAACATCTCTGTTAAGAAATTTCTTAAACTTCGGAGGAAAAGAATAATGATACAGGAATTGATTGCAAAGATTGTCGATGGTTTAGACCTTACGGAACCTGAAATGGTAACAGCGATGGATGAAATCATGTCCGGCGAGGCAACACCCGCCCAGATAGGTTCATTTATTACGGCCCTCAGATTAAAGGGAGAAACGGTTGATGAAATAACCGGTGCAGCAAGGGTTATGAGAAAAAAAGCAACAAAGGTTTCAATAAACCCTGCAAATGCAAAAGACGGTGTAATATTAGATGTAGTTGGAACAGGCGGTGATGGAGCTAAGACATTTAATGTATCAACCGCTACGGCGTTTGTTACTGCAGGTGCCGGCATCACTGTCGCCAAGCACGGCAACAGGGCAGTATCGAGTAAATGCGGCGCTGCTGATGTACTGGAAAACCTTGGTGTAAATCTGAATATAAACAGTTCGGATGTGGAAAGATGTATCAACGAAGTCGGAATAGGGTTTCTCTTTGCACCTCTTTTTCATGGAGCCATGAAATATGCCGCAGGTCCCAGGAAAGAGATCGGAATAAGGAGTATCTTTAACCTGCTTGGCCCCCTTACCAATCCCGCCGGCGCAACAGTGCTTTTACTGGGAGTCTATGACATGAACCTGACCGAAAAAATAGCAATGGTTCTGAACAAACTAGAAATAAAGGAAGCCTTCGTTGTTTGCGGAGAAGGAAATCTTGATGAAATCAGCATATGCGGCCCCACAAAAATCTCTCATGTTAAGAACGGAGATGTAAGCACATTTGAAATTACGCCTGAAGATACTGGTCTGAAAAAAGCTGATTTAAAGGATATCGAAGGAGGGGACGCGACTGAAAACGCGCAGATAATAAAAGATATCCTTGATGGTAAACACAGCCCCAAAAGGGACATGATCCTGATAAACGCTTCAGCAGCGTTCGTTGCAGCAGGTTACGCAAAGGATTTTAAAGAAGGCGTCAAATTCGGAGAAGAAATAATCGACTTAGGAAAGGCAAAGGCAAAGCTGGAGGAATTAGTCAAGTTTACGAACAGTTTGTAAGATAAGACCCATGCACCAGAAATTAAAAGAAATAATTAAACAGAAACATAAAGAAGTCGCTATTTTGAAAAATGAAGGAATACCTGAGATTGATATTGATATTCCTCCATTGCGCGATTTCAAACAGGCAATCTCAAAGCCGGGTAGAATTAACCTTATTTCTGAGATTAAATTTGCATCTCCTTCTGCTGGTACAATACGGGATGAATGTGATCCCGTTGAAATAGGCATTACCTATGAAAAAGCAGGGGCATCAGCAATATCATTCCTTACTGATAAAATGTTCTTTCAGGGAGAGATAAAAAACCTTCCTGTTGTTAAAAAAGCTGTCAGCCTTCCCATATTAAGGAAAGACTTTATTATTGATGAAATTCAGGTCAGAGAAGCTGTCAGCTATGGTGCAGATGCAGTACTTCTAATAGCACGAATACTTGAGGTAGCGCAACTTAAGGACCTGATTGACCTTTGCAGTGAAAAAGGATTAGCCGCGCTTACTGAAGTTCACGACAAAAAAGATCTTGAGATGGCCATTGACTGTGGCGCGGATATAATTGGCATCAATAACAGGGATCTTGACACCTTTCATGTGGATATTAACACAACCGGAAAACTGGCAACGCTTGTACCTGAATCTTACGTGCTTGTCGGTGAGAGCGGAATAAGTAGCGGTGAGGATGTAAGTGGCCTTAAGGGAAAAGGTATTAATGCTGTTCTTGTAGGTTCAGCTTTGATGTCAAGCGGAGATCCAGAATCGAAGGTAAGAGATCTGGTTGAGGCGGGGAAACAGGAAAGATGACCAGAATAAAAATATGCGGAATAACAAATTATGAAGATGCGGTCATGGCTGTTGATCTGGGCGTTGATGCCCTTGGTTTTATCTTCGCCTCAAGTCCGAGGAAAATAGAACCGGATAATGCCAGGGAGATTATCAGAAAGCTGCATCCCTTTGTTAAAACTGTAGGCGTATTTGTTAATGAAGACATAAATAATATTATGGAGATTGTTAAATACTGTGGACTTGATAATGTCCAACTCCATGGTGATGAATCCCCTGATACATGTGAAAACCTTATGCCGCGATCGATCAAGGCCCTGAGAATCAAAGATGATTCAACACCTAGGCAGTATGCTCATTATAAAGGAAAGGTAAGGGCATTTTTACTGGACACATACTCAAAAAAATCAGCAGGAGGAACAGGAAAAACCTTTAACTGGGATATAGCTGTTGAGATGAAGACACTGGGAATTCCAATAATACTGGCAGGAGGCCTTAATCCATCAAACATTCAGGAGGCGATTCAAAAAGTAAATCCGTACGGCCTCGATGTTGGCAGCGGTGTTGAGGAAAAGCCCGGTAAAAAAGATCATGAGCTTATGAGGGAATTATTTGAAAACATGGGAAAAGAGGAAAGAGAAAATAGATGATTACTACGAAATACTATGGCGAGTTCGGAGGAGCCTATATACCGGAAATACTGGTCTCGACATTTGACCAGCTTGTGAAGGCCTTCGATGAAGTAAAGGCAGACCCTTCTTTCTGGAAAGAGTACGTTGATATAATGTCAAATTACTCATGCAGGCCAACACCTCTTACTTTTGCCGAGAATCTGACCAGTCATTTTGGCGGTGCCAAAATTTATATCAAACGGGAAGACCTGAACCATACAGGTGCTCATAAGGCAAACAACGTTATGGGACAGGGCCTTCTGGTAAAAAGGATGGGAAAGACTCGTGTAATCGCTGAGACCGGAGCCGGCCAGCATGGTGTTGCCACTGCTACAATGGCTGCAAAGTTCGGCTTTGACTGCACTATTTACATGGGAGAAAAGGATGTTGAAAGACAACGGCCGAATGTATTCTGGATGGAACGCCTAGGTGCAGAGGTTATACCTGTGAAAGACGGAACAAAAATACTGAAAGATGCCATGAATGAGGCCTTCAGAGACTGGTCAACCAACATGGATAACACTCATTATGTTCTTGGAACCGCTTGCGGCGCTCACCCGTTCCCTGAAATGGTTATGTTCTTTCAATCCATAATTGGTAAAGAAGCCAGAAAACAGATTATGGAGATTGAAGGGAAACTTCCCAGCAGGGTATATGCCTGCGTTGGCGGAGGTTCAAACGCACTTGGAATATTCAGCGGGTTTTTTGATGATCCTGTTGAACTTGTGGGCGTTGAAGCAGGAGGAAAAGGTCTTGACTCAGGATTACATGCATCAAGACTTGCAAGTAAAGAAGGTTCTCCTGGGATTGCCCAGGGGTATAAAACCTATTTCCTTCAGAATAGTGATGGGCAGATGATGGAAACTCACAGTGTTTCAGCAGGTCTGGATTATGTTGGGGTTTCACCGATACTTTCAAATCTGAAAGAAACCGGGAGAGTACGTTTTGAATCGGCTACGGATAGCGAGGTATTGGAGGCGTTCACACTTACCCTTAAAAAAGAAGGCCTCATCCCTGCCCTTGAATCATCCCATGCATTTGTCCAGGCATATAAAGAGGCATCTAGTCTGAACAAGGATGACATCATTATAATCAATCAGTCCGGCAGGGGAGATAAAGACATCTTTACCGTGGCTGATGCATTTGCTGATCCTGAATGGTTAAAATTTATAAAGAAAAAGGCGGAAGGTTATGGCGCTTGAAAATTATATAAAAACACAGCTTGAAAAAAAAGATATACTTCTTATGACGCACATTGTGCTGGGTTACCCTTCGCTTGATGACAGCTACAGTATTATAAAAACGATGGTGGAAGCCGGTGTGGATATCATGGAACTCCAGATACCGTTCTCAGAACCGACAGCAGATGGTCCGGTTATAGTCAAGGCAAACCAGCATGCAATTGACAATAGCGTAAAGGTTGAGGAATGCATGGAACTGGCCGGAAAAGTAGCAAGCGAGTTTGATATCCCGTTTTTGATAATGACATATTACAATGTACCATACAAATATGGAATCAATGACTTCACATCAAGGATGGCTGACAGCAACCTGAAAGGAACAATTATTCCTGACCTGCCGCCGGAAGAAGGCAGTGACTTTTATAATGCAATGAGCGGGAACAGCCTTGATCCAATCATGTTGTTTTCACCAACGACATCAGAGGAGAGAATGAAATACCTTAATTCATTTGCAAAGGGATTTATTTATTGCGTAGCAAGAAAAGGTGTCACAGGCAAGGATACAAACTTTTCAGATGAATTGTCCGGGTACCTTGAAAGGTGCAGGAAGGCCACATCACTTCCGCTGGCACTCGGCTTTGGTATTAAGCAAAAGGAAGATGTGGATTTTTTAAAGGGCAAGATTGATATCGCAGTTGTTGGAACCCAGTCTATAAAAATCATGGATGAATCAGGGATTGATGCTGTAGGAGATTTCCTCAGGACATTGCGTGGGTAGTTTTTTTAAATCAAAATGAAACTACCAGTGTAATAATATTGAAGGCACGAAACAACTGTCCCTGCATAACCATGGTGAAGGCGGGTCTCGTGCCCTTATAATAGAGTCCTGCCTCCAACTACTGATAAGTCAATCCATACCCCAAAGGATAAAGCGGATCATACTTGTCCTTCGGCATATTGATATTAAGCGGCAGCTGATCATTGGATCCTGGCCATGAAAAAGAAAGTTTTCCGGTCGGACTGTAATCACCGAAAAGAACATCCGCTATCCCATCCCCTTCTGTACCCGGAAGGAATGACGCCAGCAAGGCATCGGCTTGAGGAAGGATATCGTTAACTATCATGGGGCGGCCGGAGATAACAAGAACCACAACCGGGATACCTGCCTTTTTCATATTGTTCACGGCAGCAACATCTACTGCATCCAGCGACAAGTCAGAACGATCGCCAAGCCCTTCAGCATAGGGTAATTCGCCGACAACCACGATCCCGAGTGTTGCCCCTTCGGCCCCTGTTCCGTCGAGAGAGTGGGTTACCCTGGTATCCTTTGATACCGCCTTCTTTACAGCCGAAAGAATCGTTGTTCCACCGGGAGTAACTTCACCTGTCTGCCCCTGCCAGCGAATAGTCCATCCACCACACTGGTTTCCAATGTTATCCGCACTTTTTCCGGCCACATGAATCCTTGTGATATTTTTTGAGATTGGCAGAGTTTTGTTATCATTTTTCAGGAGAACGACTGATTTACGAACTGCTTCCCGTGCGACAGCCCTGTGTTCTTTTGAGCCAAAATCCTTATACAAAGAGCGGTCGGCCTTTTGTGATCTGTTTTTATCCAGCAGACCCATTGCAATCTTCACCCGTAAAATACGTGTAACAGCATCGTCAATACGGGACATGGGCACTTTGCCTTCTTCTACAAGCTCTTTGAGTTTATCGTAGAAATCACGATACCCGCCCGGCTCCATTGCCATGTCCATACCTGCGTTTATTGATATCATGATTGACTTTTTAAGATCCATGGGATCAATCTGATGGATCGCATTGTAGTCTGAAATCAGGAAACCATCAAATCCAAGCTCGTCCTTGAGAATTTCTGTAAGGAGCCTTTTACTTGCGGAACATCTGACACCATTCCATGAACTGTATGAAGGCATGATGCTGCCTGCGCCCGCTTCAATGGCTGTAATGTAACCCGGCAGATGAATTTTACGTAATGTAGCTTCATCAATCTTTGCATCTCCCTGATCAAGCCACATACGCCCTGATTTGTCTGCAAACGGGCCGGGCCGGGGATCAGTTGTTGCTTCTGTTCCGCCATCAGCAAGATAATGCTTCGCGCATGCAAGGACAGACAGGGGATCAGACAGGTCAGAGCCCTGAAGCCCCTTGATCACTGCTTTGCCGAGTTCACTTACTATTTCCGGATCCTCGGAAAAACCTTCATATGTACGCCCCCACCTGATATCCTGGGGAACTGTCACTGCCGGTGCGAATGTCCAGTGTATCCCTGTAGCCCGCATTTCTATCGCAGTTATGTGCCCGATTTTCTCTACAAGTTCAGTATCCCGTGTACACCCGAGGGCGATATTATGAGGAAATATTACAGCTCCGAGCACATTGCTGTGGCCGTGAACCGCATCTATTCCATATAAGGCCGGTATCTGAAGCCGTGTTTTCATGGCCTCGTCCTGGACCCTGTCAAAAAGGGCAGTCCATTCCTCCAGGCTGTTATCCTTTGCAGGATCCGAATCACCACCGCTTAAAACAGATCCGATATGATATTTCTGCATGTCACCGGCATTACCCAGCACCTTGTCCTGTTCGGGCTGGGTCATCTGACCGATTTTTTCCTCAAGGGTCATCTTGCTTAAAAGTTCCTTTGCTTGGGCATTAAAGGCTTTAAAATCCGCTACATCCTTTGTTTGAGACTGACAGGATAAAAAGAGTAAAGAGATGAAAAATAAAGAGATTGCAGTAAAATAACGTATACCGGCCTTTTTCATTGTGTCACTCCTTTGGTATTGATTGAAATTTCGCGCATTCTACATAACAGGTTTAATCTTTACAATACTTTTAGGTATTTTTATATCAAGTCCATTCTCTTTACTTTTTAAATTTAATCAGGTATTTATATAGTAATTTCCGTGCTAATCAACCCTGATTCACGGAAATTGTTGTTTATTCATTTACGGAGGCATTTATGGCTATTAAATCAATATCCCCTCTTGACGGGCGTTACAGTAAGAACCTGGAATCCCTGACAGCATATTTTTCAGAATGGGGATTAATAAAATACAGGATTCATGTTGAAGTCGAATGGCTCATCATGATGTCCGAACGGCCCGAGATTACCCATGTGAGAGAACTGACCGATTCCGAAAAGGAATATCTTCGGGATATGGTCTCAAATTTTGATGATGAAAAGGCCATTACAGTAAAGGAAATTGAAGATCAAACCAGGCATGACGTTAAGGCAGTTGAATATTTTATTAAAAAGGCAATCAAGGGCACTTCAATAGAAGACCTTGGAGAATCAATTCATTTCTGCTGTACCTCAGAAGATATCAACAACCTGTCCCACGCCCTAATGCTCAGGGAGGGAATAAACAACGAATGGCTTCCCCTGGCTGAAGATATGCTCAATAAGCTGGGTATAATTGCCGAAGAAGCAGTAGACACCCCCATGCTCGCCCGTACACACGGGCAGGCAGCCACTCCCACCACAGCAGGTAAAGAACTGGCAGTTTTTATCCACAGGTGGAAAAGGCAGTTGAAACAAATCAGGTCTATAGAATACCTTGGCAAATTCAACGGCGCTGTCGGCTGCTACAATGCCCACTGTGCAGCATACCCTGATGCCCCATGGCAAGATATTTCCAGGACATTTATTGAAAGACTGGGATTGACATTCAATCCGCTTACTACACAGATAGAGTCCCATGATTATATGGCAGAACTTTTCCACGCGCTCATAAGGTTCAACAATATCATTCTGGGTTTTGATAGGGATATGTGGACATACATATCCCTTGGTTATTTCAGGCAGAAGGTGGTAAGCACGGAGGTTGGTTCTTCTGTTATGCCACACAAGGTAAACCCTATAGACTTTGAAAACTCAGAGGCAAACCTGGGCATAAGCAACTCCCTTCTTGATCACCTTGCATCCAAGCTGCCCATATCGAGACTCCAGAGAGACCTGACCGATTCATCAGCCATACGTAATGTTGGTAACGCGGTAGGGCATTCATATCTTGCAATAAAGTCGGCGATCAGAGGCATCGGCAGGGTATCTGTTGACAGGGATGCAATCATAAAAGACCTTGAAAACGCATGGGAAGTCCTGGCAGAACCGGTACAGACCGTCATGAGAAAGGCCGGTATCGAAAATCCCTATGAAAAAATGAAGGAACTCTCCAGGGGCAAAAAAATAACACAAGCGGATCTTCATTCATTCATCAACGGTCTCGAACTGCCCGAAGAGGATAAAAGCAGGCTTCTTGCTCTCACGCCCATGGATTATGTGGGGCACGCCTGTACACTCATAGAACATATTAAAAAATGATAGGTAGAAAGACAACATATGAAAGATTTTTTATTTAAACTTCCGGAGGATGATGAAATACTAAGAAAAAGGCTCTCCCCGCGTAAAAGACTTCTGGACAGTTCACTTATAGCAGATATTACAGCAATCTTTAACAATGTGGCCGCATCAGGTGACAACGCTGTTATTGAGGCAACTGAAAAGTTTGACAATATTATAATTAACGCAATCAACGTATCTGATGAATATATAACCCGATGTCTCGCTGACCTTTCCCCTCCATTCAGGACCGCCGTAGAAAAGACAATTCAAAATATAAAAGAGGTGAATGAAGCGCTGATGCCTGACCCTGACTGGCGAAAGGAAATAAGGCCGGGGACAGTCATAGGTGAAAAAATCACGCCCCTCGATTCCGTCGGGCTCTACATTCCCGCCAGAAAAGGTCCCCTTGTATCAACTGCCCTTATGCTGGTAACAGCGGCTAAAGTGGCCGGTGTATCAAATATTGTAGTTGGTATGCCCCCGCAGGAAAACGGACAGGCAAACCCATCAACCATTGCCGCGGCCAGTATCGCAGGTGCCGACAGGATTGTCATGGGAAACGGCGTGGCGGTGTTGGCAGGTATGACAACAGGGACTGAATCAATCCCGGAGGTTGACGGCATGTTCGGGCCGGGTCCGGCAGGAATTGCCGCAGCCATGAGCGTCGCATTTTCGCACGGTAAAAAGACAGTAGTGGGTATAGGCCCTACTGACTGTGCAGTTATTGCTGATGACAGCGCAGAGCCAGACTGGATCGCCCGCAACCTGATGTGCGAGGCAGAGCATGGACCGGATTCTTCTGTTCTTCTTGCCACAACATCCGAAGAGCTTGCCAAAAAGGTCGTCAGGACGCTTTTCGACCGTATCCCCGGGGTTGATAATAAAAAAAGGGGACCTGTTCTCTCAAAGGTGTTCGGAAAAGACGGTATGGGCGCCATCGCCATTGTTCCGGATATAAAAAGCGCCTGTAAAATAATCGATGAATTTGCCCCGGAACACCTTATGGTTGCATGCAGTGAAGATACACAGGTAAAGGTTCTTTCCATAATACGCAATACAGGCGAGATCCTCCTGGGCCACAACACACCATTTTCCGCGGCCAACTATGCCATCGGCATTACGGCGGTACTGCCCACAAACGGGTTTGCCAGGGCCTTCAGCGGAATTACATGCAGGGACATGATAAAGACCTCCACAATAGGTGCATTGTCTGAAGACGCCCTTAAAGAATTAAAGGATACAATTAAAGCCCTTGGGGAACATGAAGGTCTCCCCTGCCATGTGGAAGCTGCACTAAAATAATATCACACTATTGAACAGGCAATTGAATAGACACTGTTGTCCCCTCACCCGACTTCGATTTTATTTCTATTGTCCCCGCGTAAGCCTCCACCATGGTCTTTACACTTGCAAGCCCAAGGCCGGTCCCCTTTCCTATTGGTTTGCTTGTATATCCCGGCGAAAAAACCTTTGAGATATTCTCATTGGATATCCCTTGGCCTGTGTCCGAGATTTCAATCAAAACAGATTCGCCATTGTGTTTTGTACGTATACTGAGCTGCCTGGTTTCGACCTCTTCCATCGCATCAATTGAATTTTTAATCAGGTTATCCAGTATCTGCTTGATCTGTATCGGGCTTCCCTTGAAAGATGGAAGGTTTTTATCCAGACAGAACTCTTTATTTATCTTATATTTATAGGTAGGATTCATATCCCAGAAGAGCAGTTCCTTTTCAATCAACTGATTGATATCAATATTCTCATCTTTCCGGGTATCTTTCTCCCTGGACCTGATCAGGATTTCAGCTACTATTTTCGCCAGGGAATCAACGCTCGATACAGTAAAATTGTAAAACTCCCTTGCCTTGTCAATATCGGGATTTTTTCCGGAAATTGCCGCGCCCAGTAAACCAAGCGCACCCTGAATATTATTTATGAAATTATTGAGATTATGAACAATCTGAGAAGTATGCTTGCCGATCTCCGCCTCACTGTTTATCGCAAGAAGCTGATTGGTGCGTTCCTCCACCCTTTGTTCGAGTGTCCTGTTGTACTCTTCCAGTTCATTCATGAGACGCTGTTTTTCTTCTCTCAGGTTATATAACTCCAGGCTTTGCCTGATTGATGTAGCAAGTTCGCTTTCTTCCCATGGCTTTATGATGTATCGATATATATTCCCGCTGTTAAGTGCCTCAAGTATAGTACTGGTATCGGCCTTCATGGATAATACCATTCTGATAATATCCGGATTCTCCTTTTTCACCCAGTTAAGGAGAGTAAGCCCGTCCATTCCGGGCATCTGCATATCGGTTACTATAACGCAGACACGGTCCCTTTTTATAATCTCCTGCGCCTCAAGCCCGTTTGACGCATATAGACGGCGGTATTGTTCACGCCTTAAAACCCTTTCAATGGATTTTCTAATGTTCTCTTCATCATCAACAAAAAGCACTGTACGGTTTTCCATCAATGCCTCTCCTGAAAGTATATGTTTGAAAAAGTACTCACCCCCTGAAGCCAGCATCCCAAAACATATGCTAATAAGCTTACAGAAAATCATATTTTATGACAACTTTTAAAAATACCTTGAAAACATCTTTAATGATGAGGTAGTTTCAAAACGTTTAAGTTTGAGCAAGATTAAGGAAGATGAAAATGCAGGAAAATAACATCCCTCCATGTATGATATTTATTGATAAGGACGGTAAATGGTTCCATAAGGGAATCGAGATGATACACAAGGGTATTGTCAATGAATTCTACAGGAGCCTGACAATAGATTCATGCGGTGAATACCTCATAACTCTTGGTGAAGAAAAATGTTTTGTTGAGGTGGAGGACACGCCGTTTATCGTTACAAGGATCGAGTATGGTGATACGAAAAAATCATTGGAAAAGCGAATAATTCTATATTTAATTGATGGCACGCAGGAAAACCTGGCCCCTGACACCCTCAGCGTGGGGAACGAAAATGTCCTCTACTGCAAAATAAAAAACAATACTAAGGCCCGGTTCAGCAGGGCAGCCTATTACCAGCTAGCTTCTTACATAAAAGAAGAGGGAGATAAATATTATCTCCCTCTTCACGACAAAAAATACCATGTAAAAATTTAACTACTTATACTTTTCAAAATAACTCCGGTCGATATCCGATTTTGCCTTCATTTTCTCAATCCAGTCGCTGAATACTTCCGACTGTTTCATCTGAGTCACGGATTCTGTGTATCTTTCTTTTTCTTCTTTATATTTTTCCTGGTCTATGTCCTGCTTCGCTTCCCATTTAACGACAATCGCACCCTTGTTATTATCAAAAATCCTGTCCGGGAATAGATTATCCGCGTTCAGCTTGAACACCGCTTCCTGGAGACCGGAGACAGCGCCTATCTTTCTTGGGGTTCCTCTCCTTGCAAAGAAATCCGTTGACTCAACCGCCTTGTTTTTCTCCTTTGCAAGCTCCTCCCATTTGCCATCTTCCTTAAGGGCCTGAAGGTACTTTTCCGCTTCCGCCTTAGCACTCTCAAGCGCCATATGATCAATAAAGTCTACCTCGGCAGAAACATACACTTCATCCAGTTCCGGCAGGTAGGAATCTTTTTTATCAATCACCTGAATGATAAAATACGAATCATTAAGGTCCACCACCTCTGTAATATCACCTTTCTGAAACGCAAAAAGTGTTTCCTTAAGTTTACTGTTACCCCTTATTACAGGAATAAGCTCCGACTCTGAGAAGAAATCCGTGCTGCTGTAGGGGACTCCATGATCTGAGGCATATTCTTTTAGATCAATTTCATAGGGCATCTGGTCTATGAGATCCAACGCCCTCGATTTTGCCATATCCATGGAGCTGTTCTGTCTCATAGTATTTTCTATCTGCTCCCTGACTTCAGGATAGGGCTTAACAGACTCATCCCTGATATCCTCAACCTTGATTATATTGTAACCATAGTCTGTTTTTACCAGATCACTTATCGCGCCTTTATTAAGGCTGAACACCGCATCTGCAAATTCCTTATCTTTAAAGTCCTTAAGCATTTGACTTTCTGTATAATACCCAAGGTCACCGCCCTTTGATTTTGTTGTATCATCTGAAAACTGCTTTGCAAGTTCGGCAAAGTCTTCGCCCTTTTTTGCCTTTTCGAGCACTGAGGCGGCTTTTTCCTCTACTTTCTTCTGATCTTCGGGCGAAGCGTCATCTGCAACTTTAAACAGGATATGACTTGCCTTTACCTGCTTTTCCTGGGTAAACATACTGATGTTGCTTTCATAGTACCCCGTTAGCAGATCTTCATCCAGTTCGACTTTATCTTTGAACTGCTTTGGGCTTATTTCAATGTAACCGATCTTTATCTTTTCAGGTTTCCTGTAGTTTTCCTTTCTTTCTTCAAAAAAAGCCTTAACGGATTCCTTATCCTTTTCCACAGAGGATTTATATTCATCCGGTGAAAATTTCACAAAACTCAGCTTAATTTTTTCATTGATATACCGGTAATGATCAAGGATGTCCTGATCACTGGGGACAAGAAATGTCGTAAGAAACTGTACAAGTTTTTGATGCAACAGGTTCTTTGAAAGGTCTTCTTCATATGCCTCGGGTGATATATGGAAGTATGATGACAGTACGGACCTGTATCTGCTTTCATTAAATCTGCCGTCCATGAAAAAATTCGGATTATTAAGTATCTTTTCACGAATTTCATTTTTTGTAACCATGAGGCCTAATCTTTCAGCCTCCTGAATTAATATCTTCTGCTCAATCAATGCCTCAAGTGCCTTGTTTTTTAAGTCAAACACTTCAATAAGGTTATCGCTCCACATACTCTTATACTGATTCTGGTAATTACTGACTATGTTCCTGTAGGCCCTCTCATATTGAACCCGGCTTATTGGTTCACCGTTTATCTCTGCCACCTTTAAACGTTCATCAGAGTGAAAAGAATATCCGAAATAGAAGATGAAAACCACAGCAATTAAAGCAATCATGAACTTGATGATCCATGACTGGGCATGTTTTCGCATCAAACTGAGCAGCATTTTGTTTTGTCCTCCGATTATTTCTTCTTGGAAAAAAGGAACTTATTAACATTATATATGTCCTCTGTCCATAATATTCTGGGAATAACGGGCAATATCCAGCCAATTTTAACGGGATTTTTTGCAGGAGAGATCTTTATGCCGTACATAAAGATAATGCATAGAATATCATTGATAATCAAGCAGTTATAGTAAGGGAGGGCATTTGGATATTACAGGTTAATGTACATGATTTTCAAGAAGCCATTGCTCGCCTTCTTCATAGTCTCTAAAAACCGCTAACTCATGAGGCAGTTTGTCCTCTAAAAGCATCTGAAACATTCGGCACAGGCCATACTGCAGATTACTGGAAGCTACCAATGCTACTTTACAATTATCGCGTTGTTTAAAGTTTGTACGGATTCCCACTACTTTTTTAATTGATGTGAAATTTGCAAAGGAAAGATCAGCTTCCCGGATATCCCATAGAGTCCTTATATTTGGCGGATAGTCACTTGAATGGGTTATAGTTTCCAGAGCTGATGCATATTCCTCAAAATTTGGCGTCCCGCATATGGAAATATTGAGCATATTTCTATTTTGATCATATTTTATTTCAATTGACATAGTCCCTCCATACCTTTAAAAAGCACGAACAGAACAGTCTATAATTATATTCACCTTGCAGATTTTTTTATTTTATTTAATTTACAGTTGTCAGTCTTGATTTTTTTATCAACCTTTTATACTTTTACCTTATAACGATTAAAAAGACAACTGAATCAGTCATGCTTGTCAACAACGTCCCCTTTCTCACACATTCCATCTAGACATAAATGATTTAATCATATTAAAGACACCTTTACATGACTATCAGGAAAAACCCAAAACAAAGAAAAAAAGATAGCCAGGTCAAAAAGAAGCACTCCGTCCCCCCTTTAACCATTCGTCGTTTTTATTATTCAGTCACTTTAAATGATAATTGATGTTCTGGCCGATTCGAAGATACCTGTCGTTTCCCGGGTAATGAGATTGCTATGTAAGACTTTTCACAGACCGCATAGAATTTTTAGATAGTGCCCATCCAGAAAGAGGCAATTTCTGGATGGAGCTTTCAGCGGTCAGCTATCAGCCGTCAGCTAAGTCTCTATTTTAAAAGCCTTTTGCTGAAAGCTGAACGCTGTGTGCTGACAGCTACCGAATAAAAACTTTAGTTTTTGGATGGGCACTAGATATCAGTATCTCCCTGATATTTTTCAAGGAGTGCATCCAAACCCTTCCGCGATTCCTGATTCTTGCAGTAGTTATATTTTTCTGCTGCAACTGAACTAGAGTTTTTGATTATATTACATTTACAAACCACAAAAAAGCCCTTTTCAATCCGATTAAAGGTTTTTTACATTAATATAAGTGGTTCATTTGGCGAAGTATGACAGATTTCCTATCTGATCCGCCGCATCTTAAATGAACCATCAACCGGCCCCTTGTAGTATCCCTCAAACAAATCCTCACTGAGTGTACCGCCACCTTCATAGATGCCCTCATCAGCAGTGTAGGGGAATTTATTGTTTTCCGGTACACCGTCCATAACATGTATCGGTTTATTCTGCGTATCCAATTTATCCAGGATCAGCATTCGATACTTGTTACCTTCCAAAAGACTCACCTTTGCAAAAAAGGTAAATTTGTTGCCTTCAGAGTCAGTCCCATCACCCTGCCGGTTCCCGCTGAATGAATAATTTTCCTGATTACTGCCTGAATTGGATGTGATCTTTAATGGCAAAAAAGTGGATAATTATCATGACTCTGACATATCACTTGTGCTCTACCCCTTACCAAAATTGCCTGTTCTATTTTGCTACTGGAAACTGGAAGATGGCCTTGAATCGGATTTTCATATCTATTTTGATTCAACAGCCGATAATAACCTCAGCATGGACGGGCTCTATGTTATTACAGCAGGACTGGCTGTAATGTTTGACAAAATAAGTTTGACGCATAATTAAATCCGTAAAAAAGATATTTAATTCCTCCCGGGAGACCTATGATTTAACTTCGATTTTATAAAACTCCATTAAGGGCTGCCCACACAGCAGCCTGTGTTCTATCATTTACCCCGAGTTTATTGAAAATATGTGTGACATGTGTTTTAACTGTATTCCGGGATATCATTAACTTATCAGATATTTTTTTATTGGAATCACCTGCGGCCACATATCTAAGGACCTCAATTTCCCTTTCGGTCAGTACAGTGTGAAATTCCGTTTCAACCTCCCGGGGCAATAATTTATTATCCTCCTCTGATTCTTCTGCAACCGCTTTAAACATATCAGTATTTATTACAACCTTTGATTTTAGCCGGCCGCTTTTATCATAAACGGGATAGACGGCGTTTTCATTAATCGGGCTGGCAAAATAGGGGCACTTATCCTGTGTTATCCAGTACTTGCTTAATAAAGCCGCAAAGGCCAGGCATGTTGATTGGCCGCATTCTTTACAGTTTGTTTGAGGGACAAGATTTAAAATATCTATAACCGAAAGTTGTTTAAAACTTTTGTGGTCAGGTGTTATGGAATCACGCCTTGCATGTAAATCATTCAGGAATTCAACTGCTTTATCTGCAAATATTCGCGCCTCCCTTTCATTTGCAAATTGCACGGCTATTAATTCATTGGAAAAAAGAGAACAAGAATAATTATACAGCATAAATTGTATATATTCCGGGTCTGAAAAATACCGTGTACTTTCAATCTCAGCATTAATGAAGGGGAACAAATGACTAACATCGCATTCCAGCTTAAAAGAGATACCAAGACTGGGCATATCACTTAGAGCGGAAATTACGCCTGACCGGTTGATAGTAAAATCCGTATATCGTTTGATTAGCATCATTTTGCCTTTAAGCCGGTTTTTGATTATATAATTCTATGTTTGTAATCAGCTATTGTTGTATAAAATAAAAATGAAGACATCCCCCGTTTGGGGGATTTATTATGACTTGGCTTATTGGAATATATGGAACTCTCCAAGTCAATACTAAAAAACCGTATTTATCAGTATGTTGAAAAAAAGGATGAAATCCATTAATCGTCACTGCCTACCTGAAAGAAGGTTTTACAGCAGCCAATTTCTATTTATTTTAGTTAGATAATATGTAACGGGCTGCTCCGGAGTGTGTTACAACACTCCGAAACCAATACCCCTAAAAAGGAGGAACAGCCCATGAAGAAGATAGCCTATGTTGGAATAGA
>JASFHE010000024.1:0-21714 GCA_050123415.1 Desulfobacteraceae bacterium
GGTGCATTTCAGGGCTCTACACCGTCCAAGGCCTTCTTTGTCAAATGCGACAATGAAACAACCACCCAGGACGATATAGATTTAGGCATTGTAAATGTATTGGTAGGGTTTGCACCATTGAAACCCGCTGAGTTCGTTATTGTAAAAATTAGCCAGAAGGCTGGACAATCTTAATGATTAAAAAGATATCAAAGGAGGATGGCAATGGCTCTATTTAGTGTAAATAGCGAACGGTTCGATCCCTATAGAAATTTCAAATTTAAAATAAAATGGGATGGTCAATATGTTGCAGGATTGAGCAAATGCAGCGCCCTTAAAAAAACAACGGAAAGTACGGATTGGAGAGAAGGTGGAGATCCGAGTTCCAGCAGGAAACTGCCCGGCAAGACTTCGTATGAGGGAATAACCCTTGAAGCTGGTGTTACCCATGATACGACTTTTGAAGAATGGGCAAACAAGGTAAATAACTTTGCTGAAGGTGGCCCCGGGATGTCCTTAAAAAGTTTTCGAAAAGACATCATGATTGATGTCTTTAACTTACAGGGCATTAAGGCTTTATCCTATAACGTTTATCGCTGCTGGGTCTCTGAGTATCAGGCTCTTCCGGAACTTGACGCCAGCGGTAACGCGGTGATGATACAGACAATAAAGCTTGAAAATGAGGGATGGGATCGTGACACCTCGGTGACAGAACCGACTGAGACATAATAAAAATTTCTATCCATAAGGACCATGAACAGCATCACTTGCACTCTGCCCGGCGGGTATGTGGACAAAAACGGCAAGGTACATCGCAACGCCGAATTGGCACCTCTTAGTGGCCATGAAGAGGAACTGCTCGCCGGATCGCGAAACGCCCCCATGACTCTTGTAACTTCCATCCTGAGTCGATGTGTAAACTGCATCGGCAGCATAAATCCGGTGACTGAAGAAGTGGCACGCAACCTGCTCGTTGCGGACAGGCAGTACCTTCTTTTAAAATTACGGGAGGCAACCTTTGGTGAGCAGGTTCGGGCAAATATATTCTGCCCCTGGCCGGATTGCGGGAAAAAAATTGATATCGACTTTTTGATTAAGGATATACCGGTTCGAGAGTCAACCGAGAAGGGACCGGCCTATAATATGGAACTCTCTCCTGAAGCGGCACTTACAGAAGAAAATGGAAATGAGTACAGAAAAATTATCTTTCGATTACCGAATGGAGGTGACCAGGAGTCGATTTCCTCGCTCCTTTCTGAGAATGAAGCTCTTGCGTTAAGCATGCTTTTAAAATGCTGCATCCTTAGTATAGGACCGGTTAAAAATCCCGGCTCCGAGCTGATCAGCTACCTCTCTCCACTGGCCCGAATGGAGATAGAAAAACGGATGATTGAGGTCTCCCCCATGGTAGATATGACTATGGGAGTGATCTGCCCTGAATGTAACCGGGAGTTTGCGGTACCATTTGATCTGCAGGATTTCTTTTTCGGTGAATTGAGAACCAGTAAAGACCTTCTCTATCGTGAAATACACTACCTTGCCTATCATTACCACTGGAGCGAACGGGAGATTTTAGAGATGCCGAGAGAGAAGCGCCGTAAATATATAGAGGTGCTGGCTGATGAAATCGAGCGGTTAAATAATGTGGCATGATCAAAAGCAAACTGCTGGAGGTTATTTAAGCAGAGTCCTGTCAGATATTGCAAAACCTTTTCGTTACCGAAGCGGTCCTCGTTCACTGCTGGGTGTTCCGGAAAAAGAGTCTGGAAAACTTGCATTTTCACCCGCTCTCCCGCCGGTAGGTTTCAGGTTTTTAGATCAACCGTTCATGCACGAATCTTATGCCCTGCCGGAGCCTCTGGATAAATCCGGACCGCCCTCTCCAATCAATAATCAAGAGACAGAACCTGAAAGACCTGGTGCTCCTTTTCAGGAAAAGATTGACCAAAATGATCCTGTAAACGAGTCAAAGATAGAGATTCCGGGAGTCTCCCAAAAGGATGATTTCCATATTAAGAGAAATACATTTTTTGAAAACAGTAATATTTTAAATTGTCTTGACCAACAACAAAAGAGTGTATCCGGACCAAAAGAGAAAAACATCCCATCTCAAGTTAATAAAAAAACCAAACAGGAAAATTTTGTATTTGAGAAAACAAATTTTCATGCCCAGGATGTCACAGAAAAAGGCAAAAAGCCTCCTTCAGTTTTACCTTCTGTAAAAAAAGAAAATATCCTTTTAGACAAAGACGGAATTCCACTCTCTGTAAAGAACGTTGGAGGGCTTTTGGAAAAACTTGAAAAGAAAGATAAAAATGAGATTTCTTCTTTAAAGTTAAAGGAAAATATTACCAATGAATCGCCGTCTGCAGTCGAAAACAAGACATCAGCAAATCCTGATATTTTTACCGGTACGTCTCTTAGTATACTGAGAAAAAAATCAACCGCCGAAATACAATATAAACAGAAGTCACCCATCTTACAGAAAACTGATAATCACTGGCATTTTGAGACTGCCGGAGTTGATAAAAAATTCAAAACAGATAAAAATATTTTTTCTGAAAAACAAAATCATTCCAGTGCTGTGATTGACAACAGGAAAGTACCGGATAAGCTCTCCTCTCCTTTAATCTCCGGCCCTATAGGCTCTGAAGCCGTGTCAGGAGTATATGCAGAAAATGAAATAAACAGGGTTCGAAACGCTGTTCAGGACTCGGTAATCAGATCGTCTGCGCGGCAGGAAAGACAATATAATGATAGTGCTGATCATCAGCCTGAAAAAATTCAGCCTGCGCCTGCCCAACAGATTGTTATAGTCAGACAGATATCAAGCCATGGCACCAGGACTCCCCGTGCGTTCTGGGACAGGAGTCATCTTGGGCATTTTTACAGGAAAATTTTAAGATAAGGGTCATTACAGGATGAGCGAATCAACAGCAATTGGAATGGTCAGCGAGTCGTTACGAAACCTGCTCATCGGAGAAATGGTACTCCACCCGCAGGTGGATGTCACGATCCTGGCCCCTGATGAAAATACTGGTGGTCGGAGAATTAATCTTTTTTTATACAAAGTCCAGGAAAATTCCACTTTAAAAAATCATGACTGGCAGGTTAAGAGGGGAGAACCAAACCGACTGGTTCCGCCTCCTTTGTCACTGAACCTTTTTTATTTAATGACACCTTATGCTCAAAACGATCCGCAGACAGGAAACACCACAGCTCAGGAAATTCTGGGTGATGCCATGCGAGTTTATTATGAAAATCCCATCATTCCTGAGCACTATCTCTCGATTGGCCTGCGTGATGCGCAAGAGCAGATAAAAATTATGCTCAACTCTCTTAATCTGGAAGAACTCAGCAATGTGTGGAACACCTTTACAGAACCATTTCGCCTTTCCATACCCTATGAGGTCTCAGTTGTGCAACTGGATATGCTTTCAGAACATGAGCGTAGCATGGCTCAAAGAGTCAGTGAAATTGGTATTCCGGATGTACGCGCCCCATACAGACCGCCAACTGTTGAAAATATTGATCCCATCAGGGGCCCGACTGGTACAGTAATTACATTTCTGGGTGAATATTTAAATGGCTGGCGGGCTTATATTTCGGTTATGGGCAGGCGCATAGTCAATGAACTGGAGCTTAATGACGATAGCTTTCAGGTAACAATTCCTGCTGATCTTCCACCCGGATTTCATGAACTTCGTGTTGATATTTCTCATTTATATCGAAGGACTTTTTTCTTTGAAATTACCCCATAATGGTAAAACAAAAAAGAAACAGTGATCAGCCTGCCCCCTTTTACAGGGATAACTACGAGTACCTTGCAGATGAGCTTCAAAAGCTGGACTTGTTAATACAGCGTCGAGCCTTGTTTTTTAGAATAAAGACCACGACTGTTCCGGAAACAGCTATCTCACAACCAATGTACATATCTCACGAATATGTGGATTGGCTGTTAAGCAGGAACGGAACACCAGGGACCGATCCGCCGGAGGTTCGAGATATCGATAAGCGGTTGAAGACCCTCCAAAAAAAGATAGATATCAAATTAGCAAACAGCATGGAATGTGATGTCTTTTTGGCATTACCCCAACTAATTTTACTTTTTGGATTATCGCCCCCTGAAGCACAAGCCGTCATTATTTGCCTTGCACCTGAGCTTGATCGAAAATATGACAATTTATACGCCTACCTGCAGGATGACATAACCCGGAAGAAACCCAGTGTAGACCTGATATTGGAGATCCTGGAGGATTCGGGTTTAAAACGGTGGCAAAACAGGTCTATGTTTTCCAGTGGCGCCCGGCTCATGAGGACTGGCATATTGCACACAATCGATGATATCCAGAGCCCCTCGGGTTCAAGTGATCTGGCCCGTTTTTTAAGGCTGGATTCCCGCATTGTCAATTATCTTTTAGGTGATAACGGGTTTGAGGAGCATTTACTCGGCCTGGTGAAATTATATAAGCCAATGGATATCATCAATCGAATTGCGGTCAACCCCGTTATTAAAACCGATGTATTAAGGTTGGTTCAATACCATCTGAACGAATCTGCAATTGACCGGAAAAGACTCGTAATTTATCTTCACGGCCCATACGGTGTCGGCAAACGGGATCTTGCATTAGGAATCTGCGGCAGATGGGGAGGGCAGCTTTTATATGTGGACATTGAGATGCTCCTTGCTCAGAACACTGATCCTGAAAAACTTCTGCTAACTGCTTTCAGGGAGAGCGTGCTTTCACAGTCAATAATTTATCTTGATAAAGGTGATCTGTTGTTTAAAGACGATCCCAGGGCAAAATCTTTAATAAAAAAACTGGTATATATTGTCTCCGAGTATGGCTGGCTGACTTTTTTTGCCGGTGAGGCGCTATTGCCAGATAGAGATTATTTTGAAAAGGTTGTGTTTCACTCTGTTGAAATGCCGGCAACAGATGTGCTGATGCGGCAAGTTGCCTGGGAAATCGTTCTTGAAAAACTATTGCCGGATCATGATACAACATGGCCGATACAATTAGCCGACCAGTTTCGCTTGACCCAGGGCGAGATATATGATGTTGCTGAATCCGTTAATAATCAAATCACAATAAAGAAAGAGAAAACCGCTGTCACGCTTCAGGATCTATACGCTGCCTGCCGTAATCACTCCAATCAGGATATGTCAGAGCTGGCCTTGAAGATCTATCCGCGTTATGGATGGAAAGACATTGTGCTTCATGAAGACAAACTCGCTCAACTAAAAGAGATCAGCAGCCAAGTGAAGCATCGTTACCGGGTATTCGGAGAGTGGGGATTCGGCTGCAGGCTGTCACATGGAAAAGGGCTGAGTGTTTTATTTCACGGACCACCCGGCACCGGTAAAACAATGGCGGCTGATGTCATAGCTCACGAGCTGCAGCTGGACCTGTATAAAATCGACCTTTCCGGAGTGGTCAGTAAATATATCGGTGAAACAGAAAAAAACCTGAGCAAGATATTTCATGCAGCGGAAACCAGTAATGCCATCCTCTTCTTTGATGAAGCAGATGCCCTTTTTGGTAAACGCACTCAGGTTTCTGATGCCCATGACCGGTATGCCAACATCGAGATCAGCTATCTGCTTCAAAAAATGGAGGCCTATGACGGTGTGGTGATACTGGCCACGAATCTGCGCGAGAACATGGACGAGGCATTTACAAGACGTATTCGCTTCATTGTGGAGTTCCCATTCCCTGATGCTGAAAGCCGCAAGGAGATATGGCAGACACACTTTCCTGCGGAAGCCCCTGTAAGCAATAAAATTGATTACGAATTTTTATCCGGACAGTTTCAGGTTTCCGGCGGTAATATTAAAAATATCGTCCTGAATGCTGCATTTTTAGCGGCTGATAATAGTGGCATTATCGGCATGGAACATATTTTACACAGCACCAAACGGGAGTATGAAAAAATAGGAAAGCTGTGGGATGAGAAAAGCTTTTTTTACAGGTAACTGAACAGAGCTGGAATAATGTTTGAAACCAAACAAACAGATAAACAAAGCAGCAATAATGTTTTATCCGCCACAAAACATATACCTTTAAATAACCGGACAGAAATAAAACAGCCAAATAGCCTTCCAGGTGCTCGGCATTTCTTACAGCGAAACCTTGGAAACAGCTTGATGCAATCCATAGCTCATGCAGGTGGGCGTGGGGAGAGTAGTTTATCTGAGACTAAAAGAACATCATTTCACTCAAAACCTTTATCTTGCTGTCCCACCAAAAGTTAAGCGCTGTAAAATACAACCTAAAAAAGAGTGCTTTACAAGGAGGTAATTATGACAGAGACAAGAGAATTAAAAAAACAAACGGAGGCTTTTTCCTCATTCAGTAAAAAAACTTCTCGGGAAAAGATTGAATCTTCGCGACAGGCCGAAGAGCGTCCCGATTCCAATCTCTTTTTTCAACGAAACCTGGGAAATATTTTTATGCAATCCGTCGTCGAAGGGCAGAATGGTATGTTGAATGCTACACCAAATATACAAAGAAACTACTCATGCGGAGACTCCTGCTCAAACAGAATACAGGCAAAATTAATAATCGGGCCTGCCAATGATGTATATGAGCAAGAAGCAGATCAAGCTGCAGAAAAGGTTATGCGGATGCCTGAATCATCCGTAAATCTTGTCAATGGTCAGCCTAATGAAAAAATTAAAATCCAAAGGACATCCTCTAAGCACTACGGTACGCTGACGTCAGATCAAAATATTAAACTCAATGGAAGTAGTGGTAGTTTATTATCATCCTCGATACGTAAATATATGGAACCACGTTTTGGAACAGATTTCAGCCATGTTCGGGTCCACTCTGATGAAAAAGCGCATCAAACAGCAACACAAATCCAGGCTAAAGCATTCACCTATGGCAACCATATCTGGTTGGGAAAAGGAGAAAGAGAGCAAAATAGGAAACTGATGGCACATGAACTAGCCCATGTTGTACAACAACAGGCTGCTACGCCGATTAATAAGTCTAATTCTCATGCAGAAATAGGTAAAATGACTGTACCCCAGATTCAGTTGGCTCGCCTCCCATGTTATTCTCGCAGGCGAATTGATGTTTTTGGAGTCAATTTACCTGGTTCCACAGGAAATATAAATAACGATGTTGCAAACGCCAATTCAATTCTCTGTCAGTGCGGAATAGAGCTAAATGTTGCCGGTGGCCAATCGGTTATAACTAATGTTTTAAATTTAGATCCCCCAGCTGGAACACTGACTGCTTCTGGAGCTACTCCATCTAGAGAATTAAGTCAAATGCTCCAGATCCGTCCCGGAGGAAGTATGATTCATGTTTACTATATTCCTGCAATAACTAGTGGCGGGCTTGGTACATCCGTTGGAAGCACTAGATTCACTCCAAGTCTTCCTGATTCTGTTATAATAACTAATAGTGCGATACCAGCTGTATTTCCTCATGAACTTGGACACGTGCTCCTTGATAGTGGAGCACATCATTCTAACCGGGATAATCTAATGGCTTCTGGTAGTGTAAATACTGGTGCTGGTGAGTTAGAGCAACAGCAATGCAACCAAATGCCATAAATTCATTGTTATTTAAGTATAATGAAACACTACTCATGTTCAATTTAATTATAAATTAAATGGAATGTCATCAATACTTCATAAATATGGTTTTTCATTAGATCAAAAAATGATTGAGGCAAATCATTTTTATATGAGTAATTTGCTGATAACAGAGGCATATCAACTAGCTAATCAGAAAAGAACTCTTATTTTAGGCTGCGGGCAATGCAAAGAAATTCCTATTAAAACCATAATTCCTTTATCGGATATAGATTTGGTCGACATTGACAGTGAAGCAATCCAACAACTAATAGATGGCTTCATCTCCAGCGGCTTAGATTTAAAAAGGACTTTTTTCTTCACTGAAGATATAACAGGGTTAATTGCTTTTCTATCACAGGAAGTCGAAAGATATTTAGAAATGTCATCAAATAATGTAAATGATTCGCTGAAGATTCTAATAAAACTTATCAACAATGCCAGACCGGCTTTTTGGATTCCCCCAGCGGAGTATCAGTATACATTTATAATATGTTCTTTAGTATTAACTCAATTTCAAGCTTCCGTATTATCAGAGATCGAGAAGATTTTTCTTAAATACTTTCCTAAAAGTGGCGATATGCTTTGCACTTGCCAAAATTGGATAAAAGCGAAATATAGGTTTGCGCGAAGACTTGAAGATAGCTTTGTTGCTTATTTGAAGACTCTTGCAAAGCCTGAAGCAACCATCTATATCTCAGATACAGTTCGTGTATGTTTCGTAAAACACATTTTAGACGATCTATTCTCGACAGAGGGTTCTTGGGTCGCTTTGAAAACCAACCGACTGGCGGATTACTTCGATACAGGCTATAAGATCATAAAAGAAGCTTCGTGGCCTTGGTTTCTCCCAAAAATTGAAGATAACTCCGATGGAAGATTATATGAAATTCAATCACTTATACTGAGAAGTAAGGAATGAAACATGTCAGGCGGTTTTAGAAACAAACCAAAAATATTACGCGGTGCATTTGTTGAGTACGGATTAAGCCTTCCTCCTCTTATTGTTGTGTTTCAATTCAATCCGGTACAGCTTACACGCAGCCGCAGTGTCTATTACTCAACCCCTGGCTGGAGGCAACAGGCTGAATATCGGAGAGATCGAGAAGACGCTGAAAGAAATCCAGAGGCTGCCCAAAGGGGCGAGACGTATCAGGCTCAAAATATCTCTCTCAGAAAATTTCATCAGGAACATGATGATTTGCTTTTTATCAGGGATAATCAACAGGCTACTCTCCAGGAAGAATCCATCAACTTTGAAATAAGATTGGATGCAACAGATGACCTGAACGACGGAAATCCGATTGTCGAACGGTTTGGCGTTGCACCCCGACTGGCTACACTGGAATTAATGACTCATCCCAAGGGGGAGAACTTTTTGGGTGAGGCCATAGGCTCTCTGCTAGGCTCATCGGGCGGCTTTAGTTTTACCAAAGGGCCGAATCCCCCCATGATTCTGTTTATCTGGGGGCGAAAACGGATACTCCCAGTAAATATTAACAGCATGAATATCACCGAAACAGAGTTCAGCACAGACCTCAACCCGATAAGGGCAACGGTTTCCGTTAATCTGACAGTTATTGAAGGCAAGAACATCCCTTACACTTATTCCAAGGCCATGAAAGAAACCATGTCTGCTCTTAACCTTGCCAATATAACGGAAATAACCAACGTTGTGATACCGGGATAAAGATATGTTTTCAAAAATTTCACGTTATAATAAACTGCCGGATATCACGATAACTGATAGCAGCAATCGTATTTTGAAATCAAAGGCATTAAGATTATCACCCGGTGTGTCAGGCAAATTTTTACATACAGTGGAAGAAACGGATCGTCTCGATCACCTTGCCTATAAATATTATAAACAGCCTCAAAAGTGGTGGCGTATCTGTGATGCCAATTCCGAGTATATGTCACCCCGGTCTTTGCTTGGCAAGGACTCGATAAAAACAACTCTTTTCCCTTTAGTGTGGGAAGGTTCGTTTCCACCCTGGTCGGATTTATTAAAAATTTTATTTGAAAACATCGGCATTGAGCATGCCACACTTGGGACAAAGAATCTCCCCTTCCCGGAAATTGAGCTGCTTGACGGTGACTTTTTATTTTCCATTGATGAAATCCTGTCAGAAGATCTTGATATCGGGATAAGAATTCAGTCATTTACAGAATCCCTTCAGCAGGCTCTTGGAGATAATGGATTATCTTTTTTAAATGGAGTCAGCTTTTCCTTCTTTGAAACTAGCAGGTGGAAGATCGAGGATATTACAAACTCCCAGATCTATACCTTTAAACTGGAAGAAGGTAATCTCAATGTTTTTAATGAATGGAACGGAACATTTCTATTCAATATCAATGCAAATTTAACAGCCGCGTTAAAAAAGAGTGTTGAAGAGCAGACGCTTTCAGTCTTACTTCAAAAGGCACTTGAAGAAAATAGCCTTTTGCTTGGAACCGATTTAATATTTTCCGTTGCACACGATTGGACGATCACAGATCTCATATCTAAACAGGTTTACACCTTTAAATTGGAAGAAGATACAATTAATATCTATGAGAGTATAACGCGTAGTAAATGGTTGTTAATTGTATTACATAATGAAACTACGGTTTCAGCAGAGGATGTGACAGATTTAATTACATCACAGGGTTTTATTGTAAACCAGCCGCAGACAATTACACGTACAGGAAAGCAGATTATTATTCCGCCCAACAGTCCATGATAAATAGAACTATAATATGGAAAACGAAAATTTCATACTTGAAATAGAAGGTGAAGAGATAGTCGATCTTTACCAGGATCTGATGAGTATGGAAGTGGAGCTTGATGAAGAACTTGCAGGCATGTTCAGGTTAAGTATTGCATTAAATCCTCAACCGGATGGTACATGGACATATCTGGATGATGAAAGGCTCATGATCTGGAAACATGTAACAATTTCTGCCGGATTTGAGAGCGGTACAGATGAAATTTTCTCAGGTTATATCACCCATGTCAGGCCATATTTTAATCCTGATCCTTCACAATGCTCACTTGATATATGGGGTATGGATGGAAGCGTACTTATGGACAGGGAGGAAAAGCTAAAGGACTGGCCAAACAAAAAAGACAGCGATATCGCTTCGGAAATATTTAATTTATATGGATTTACACCAGATGTTGAAGATACGGAAGTGATTCATGACGAAGCTGTATCAACAATAATACAGAGAGAGACAGATATTCAGTTTTTAAAACGCCTGGCTCTAAGGAATGGATTTGAATGTTACGTTGAGGGTGAAACCGGATATTTTCGATCGCCTCAAGTAGATGAAACACCACAGCCCGTTCTGGCCGTTCATTTTGGAGGCGAAACGAATGTCAATCGATTCTCCATTAATCTCAACGCCCTTACTCCGGCCAATGTGTCTATGTTCCAGATAGACCGTATCAATAAAGAGACTATTGATGTGGCAGTGGACGCCGGGCAGCAAACTGTTCTGGGCAGTACTGACTCTGCGGAACTCCTCGCATCTGGATTGAATGCCGCACAGATTTATATCGGTATGAATTCAGCAACTGGAAACCCGGAAATGGAAGCGCTCTGCCTTGGTCTGTATCATCAGGGGGAATGGTTTGTTACGGGTGAAGGTGAAATTTCGGGCAATCTTTATGCTCATGTCCTTATGCCGAGAAGAACTGTAACGATTAAGGGTGTGGGTGAGATGCACAGTGGAATTTATTACGTTACCCATGTAACCCATTCTTTTACCTCTGAAGGATATACACAATTCTATCACGTAAAAAGAAACGCCATCATGCCTACAGGTTCGGAGGATTTCTCAGCCTCTTCAGGACTTTTTTAGGAGAATTATGGAGAATTTAGAAAGAGTTGTTGCCAATCTGGTTCAAAAAGCAGAACGACGTTTCTATGGTAAATACAGAGGATTTGTAGTGGATAATGCTGATCCCGAACAACTGGGGAGGTTAAAGGTTCGAGTTCCGAGCGTGTTGGGTAATGATGTTGTCACCGGCTGGGCGATGCCGTGTCTTCCTTATGGGGGAGACGCGAATCAGGGATTTCTATTCATCCCGGAAGTAGATGCAGGGGTCTGGATCGAGTTTGAAGAGGGTGACCTTGAATTCCCAATTTGGGTAGGGACCTTCTGGAGCAAACCCGGCGGTGAGAGTGAACTGCCAAAACCAAATGATCCGGACGGAACTGAACAGGGCAGCGTCCAGGACCCACCGACAAGAAAGATCATCAAGACAAAAAAAGGGCATACGATCCAGATAGAGGACAAAGATGGTGAGGAAATGATCACCATTATACATTGGAAAGACAAAGATAACGATGAAAAGAACGTTTTTACAATGGATGCCAATGGGATCAAACTTACCGACTATACGCAAAATGTGATCGAAATGAAAAGTGACGCCTTCACTATTACTTCAGCAGTACCTTTTACGATTGATGCATCAGGACAATCAATAACAATTATAGGTGATACCATCGATTTGAATAAAGGATAATGAATATGGGAACGCTGATTGTTGTTGATGGTGACAAGGTGGAAGGTACGGATGTTCATAATGTGAGTGGACCGGGAACAGATAACGCATTGGGTACACCGGCACCATATACTGGCACGGCCAATTATGATTATGTGGGGAGTATGACTGATCAATTGAGTGATTTTGTAATGATTGATAGCAAGCCGGTAGCAGTTGTCTCAAGCCAAAGTAGCTTGAATATAGGGGAAGATATCCCTCCTGCCGGTGGACATTCAGGACCAGCGGGAAGTTCGTTTAATCCACCTGAAACATCTCCAATTACTGCAACCATACCATTGCTTCAAATAACCGATCCTGTAGGTGTTGGCGTACCGAGCAGCGGTACAGGGAGTTCATTTGTAAAAATAGGTAGTGTGAAAGTGTTATTAGATGGGGACAGTATTGACACCTGTGATGGCTTAGGTGGCAAGGGTAATTCAATGGTAACCGCAGAGAATCAGGATTTTGTAACCTGTTTGGAATAAAAATTATAAATTTTAACACAAATAAACAATTAAGATGGCGGAAAATACATCATTCGGATTTCCATTTGCAGTAAAAGAAAACGGGTTAATCAGCGCTACCGGAGGTGATGAAGCTATCCGGGGCAAGATTATCCAGGTACTCTTTACCGCGCCCGGAGAGAGGGTAAACCTTCCTGAGTTTGGTTGCGGGCTTTTCAACCTGGTCTTTGAACCAAACAACACTATTTTGGCGGCATCAATGGAGTTCACTGTGGGTCAGGCACTGTCCAGATGGCTGGATGATGATATCCAGGTGGATGGCATACAGGTGGATTCTTCAGAGGAGACCATTACTATTGAGATTGCCTATACAAAAAAACAGGATCTTTTTAAAGAAGCTGTTAGAATCCATTTCAAATAAACCCAGAGGCAGGTATGGCAGAAATTAAAAAAATAAATGGACAAATGGTTATAGATTACATGGCCCGAGACTATGGAAGCTTACTGCAGTCCATGCGAAAACTGATCCCGGATAAGCTACCCAACTGGAAGGATTATGAATCCGAGGCAGACTTTGGGAATGTGCTGCTTCAATTGTTTGCCCATATGGGCGATATTTTAAGCTATTATCAGGACCGCCTTGCCAATGAAAGTTTTCTCAGTACCGCTCGTACACGCAGGAGTATTATTCAGCATCTGGGACTGATCAGTTATAAACTCTCAACCGCAACGCCTTCTTCAACAACGCTAACCCTCACCGTGCCGGAAAAGAAGAATGAAATCATAACGATAGTAAAGGGCAATGCATTTTCAACCAAAAGCAATAAAGATAAACCTGCTGTCCGTTTTGAATATACCTCGGAGCAGCCACTTATTATTGACTGCAGTTCGCTTCCCATTGATAAGGGGAAAAAATACTTAAAAGGTATTCCCGTAGAAGAAGGCCGTCTCGTAAACAATGAATTGCTGGGTGTTTCCAATGGAACTCCCAACCAACGATTTCTTCTCACTCATCAGGGTCTGATTTTACGTTCCCTGGGGATCGGTTCGCAAATCAATAAAGATATCATTGTCCTTACCAAACTCGGTGATACTCCGATGGAATGGACACTTCAGGAAAGTCTGGCATTCAGTCGTGCACACCAGCAGGACTATATAATTGAGATTGATGAAAACGATCAGGCAGTCATTATTTTTGGTGACGGTGTTTTCGGGGCAATTCCGGAAAATGGATCGGAAATCCGTGCTACTTATCGAGTAGGTGGTGGTATGAAAGGAAATGTTCCGAAAAATTCGATTGAAACCATAGCGGATGCGCCGCAACTTACGCTTATAAGCGCGGGTGTAAGCAACCCTGAACCGGCAACAGGCGGATCCGAAAGGGAAAGTATTGAACATGCTGTCAAACATGCTCCAAATGTATTTCGGTCTTTTAACCGCTCCATAACGGCTGAGGATTATAAAGCTCTTGCCCTTAATTTTAATGGAGTCGGCAAGTTACGGGCTGAAGCGACCAACTGGAATACTGTAACGCTTTTTGTCGCACCTGAAGGCGGGGGAATGGTCAGTGATATTTTCAGGGCAAACCTTCTGGCATACTTTGAAGACAAACGCCCTCTTTCCACTATTATAGAAATTGAAGATGCGGATTACATCAAAATATATATCAAAGCTGAGATAGGAATAGAGAGTTATTACAACAGAGATGATATCAAAGGAAAAGTTTATACTGCCGTTTCAAGCCTTCTTGCTTTTGATAACGTGGATTTTGAGGAAACCTTGTATCTCAGTAAATTTTATGAGGCGATAGAGGATATTGAGGGCGTCAAATATGTAACAATTACGCGGTTTACACGTAATGCTGATCAAGAAGATCATATAAAAGAAGATGGAATAATCCAGCTGGGAGTTAATGAAATACCTCGGATTCCGGATGACCCGGATGACGATCAGAAATATGCAAGAGGTATATTCATGGAAAAACTGACCGGGGGTGTCTAACCTTGCGTTTACTATCCATTTCAGCAGAACCTCATCCATTCGGTAACAGAATATTTCTTGAATGGGAAAATCCCGAACCTGAACTATATCCTCTTGTTCGAATAGTCAGGAAAGAAGGGACTTATCCAACCGATCCTGAAGACGGTCATACTGTTGTGGAAAAAGATTCTTTTTTATTTTCCATTACGGATTTGACCGTTATAGCTGATTTGGATAACGGAATAATTCCATCAAGTATCTTTCAGTTATTTCTTGCTGAGCAGCAGATTGTCATCACAAACAGCGCTGATGTGAATGTTCTGAATTTAGGACTTAGGTGGCTTTTTTCCGAAGAAAATAATCAATTTATTTTGGTCAGAGTCAACGGGAGTATAAACGTTTATAGAAAGGGCAAGGATACGGTCCCTGATACCAACCTCAAAAGTGAAACCATCTACTATTACTCCCTGTTTCCATACGGAGGAGATCCGCCGGAATATTCTTTTGACCGGGAAAACAGAACAGCCGCAATGGCTACCGGCAAATATAACATGGCAGGTCAGATGTATAGCCTTCTGCCTGGAATTTATCATCGGTATGATACGGTATTATCAGGGCTGGTGGCGGATGAAGACAAAGACAAAGGAGAACTCCGCCGTTTTTTAGATATACCGGGAAGCATTTTTGACCAGTTTCACAGTTTTGCCAAATCCATTCTCAATACATATGATCTTCAGAAAATAGATGGCTGTTTGCTACCGCAACTTGCGCAATGGATCGGATGGAAAACTGATTTCAGCAGGGAGATTCAAACACAACGTAATGAAATCGGGTTTGCTCCTGATCTGTATAGAAGAATCGGGATAATTCCGACCGTGGAAGCAACCGTAAAACGGATGAGTGGCTGGGAAAGCCGTACAAAGGAGTTTGTCCACAATGTGTTTCTTAGCAATAGACCGGAACGATTGAATATCTGGACACAGATGCGCAACAATTCAGGTGAATGGACAACAGATACAGATCCTCTTTCATTGGATTTTGCATATGAAGGCAGACCGGCAATTGTTCGAGATACTAATGATAGACTCTGGCTTTTTTATCATACTTACCGGAAACGCCAATGGAAAAGAGGCAGGCCTCCTCGTGAGATTTGCAATATCTGGTATAAGACTTTTGATGGTGTTAACGGATGCTCTTCGAGCCAACCTCTTACAAATCGTTTAAGTATTGATAAATATCCTGCCACCGTTATGCAGGGGGATAGAATCTGGGTGTTCTGGAGCGTGTATGACGAGCAGAATAATATCTGGCATATTGAATACAAAACCATGACAGACGATGAGTGGTCTCCAGTATTCAATGACAATGACCCTTTCGGAGGTACTGACGCTGAACGCAAAAAACCATTGGCGGTTAGAGACGGTTCTGGAGGCATATGGCTTTTCTGGCTTGAGCGTAAAGGTACGTCCTGGCAAATGAAATACAACAGGCATGATGGTACGTCCTGGCAATTGCCTTTACCCGCGGATTTTCCCATGAACAGCAACACCATGGAGGATGCTTTTTGCCTCTCCAATTTCGATGATCCTGCTGCGCCCGTCTATATTTTTTGGGCGCAAAAAGAACCTTCCGGTCAGCCGGATATAAAGCATTGGGTGATAGCATATAGATTCAAACAAAGTTCCGACCCGGCAATTTCCGATTGGAGCGCGGTGCAGATCCTTCCTAAGATTCCAGCCGATGCTGTTTATCATGATAGAGAGCCGGCGGCTTGTATAAATAATGACGGAGAGATTGAATTGTTCTGGGCATCAAACAGAGACGGCAGCTGGTCTGTCTGGGCCGATACTCTTGATGACATTGAAGCAAACGATGCGGCCAATGCATGGCAGATAACCAATGGTCCCTATTCACAACGTGATCCTCTTCCTTATCAGGGAGATGAGAATCTGACATTGATTTACCGGTCCAACAGGAGTGTCAGTTACACCAGTGATGTATACAAGGCTACCACAACAACGGATTTTCGATATTCCGGCTGTACAACTGTTGATACGAGAAATAGCGACAAGCTCTCTCTTCAGGAGAAGTTTGATGACTTTCAGACCTACACCTACGATGTAAGTAAAAATAACGAGGACTGGTATGCCCGAGATACGATCGGGCTTTATTTAAATAATGACACCATGGATAAGGAGAAGATTGAAATCGGTATTGACCGTATTGAAAAAGTTCTCAATGAGTTTATGCCGATTACCGACCGTGCGGTTTTTGTTACGCAACAGGATGTCCATATAGACCGGGTATATTCCTACAGCTCGCCGTTAGATGACGAAGCAAGGTTCATCAACAGATTCCACAACGACATCCTTACCAGTGTCTCATCTGAAGAAGTTACCGGTCCGGGAGAAGATATTTCCTAATACTATGTATGCAAGAGGATATTCATGTCATCTGAACTAATTGTACTCAAAGGGGTATATCAGGATCGCCTGATCAACCGCAAAGGAGAAATTATCGACTCCGGCTGGCGTTCCAATATCATTGTCGACCGCTGTCGT
This sequence comes from Desulfobacteraceae bacterium, assembly GCA_050123415.1. Classification (GTDB taxonomy): domain Bacteria; phylum Desulfobacterota; class DSM-4660; order Desulfatiglandales; family HGW-15; genus JAAZBV01. The sequence goes on from JASFHE010000024.1 coordinate 17,110, forward strand.
TTTCTGCTGGCGGCGTTCATGAAAGGAGACGCTTCAAGCGGCATACAGTCAATAAAAATTGGAAAGGGTCTTGAAGTATGGGACAGCACCCCGCCAGGGCCGCCGGCAAGGACAACCGAGCTTCTTACAGACCCAGGCCCTGTAGATATTCCGATATCGCCAAGGCAGGTGGAATATCTTGATGCTGCTGATAATATGACGGCCGGGCCGACCCATCGCCTGAGGATATCCATCTCTCTTGAGCCGGGCACACCTTCGATAGCCTCCGGAGAAACATCGTATCCAATGCGGGAGTTCGGTCTCTTCGGCCTCTTCGGCACAGAGAAGTACATGATAGATTATGTCCGCCATCCGGTTATTCATAAACAGGCTGATGATACTTTAGAAAGAATAATTCATTTGATTTTTTAATATGGGGAGTGATGATGAGTAATACTTCAAGAGATACTTTTATATTGACCAATGTGATGCACAAAGTTTTAACAAATGGAACAGTTGTGAATCCACGTCACTATGTTGGAGTACGTTTACAGCAAGGTGTTCCCATTCTTGATGCGGATTGGAATGAGTTGGAAGATATCCGTCGCACCGAAACGCAAATCAACTTAAAGCATTATTTTGGTGATGGTATTCCATCGGAAAACAATGGTTTTCAGGTGGGGCCGGTAACAACCGATAATGATTTTTCCATAAGTGGAGGAATGGCATTAGTAAGCGGTAGAATGGTTTTTAACGATGAAACAGGACTTACTTATATGGATCAAGAGACTAAACTTGGCATCACGGTAGACACATTAGCACCACCTCCAACCGGAGAGCGGGATGACTTAGTTTACCTAGATATTTGGGAAGAAGACTTAGGTTCAAGTGGTGATGTCAGGGCGGATGAACGACTTGCTAATCCCGCAATCGGTTTAGAAACTTGTAGGAGAGTGGAGCGACGGTGGGTCGTGCGCCTGGAAGTCGGTGCTACTGATATCAGTGCTGTTACCAAAGAGGATGGGCATGTGTATATGGCTTTAGCTCGAATTATAAGGCGTGCAGATCAACAACGTATTTATAGTGCTGATATCTATGATTTGCGCCGAACAGATGTTAACGTCGCTAAATACTTAAAAATACCAGTTTATGTTGAACGAGGAGGTGTATTCGTTGACAGTGATAAGTTGACAATATTATTGGAGTCGCTAAGGAAAATATTCATAACACGGTTGGAAGGTGAAAGGTTATATATAAACTTGGTAACGGAATTGGCGAGAACGATGGTTCATTTTTCAGTATTGCATCTTATCCAAATATGCAGCACCGGAACCTTACAGGCGCAAACTAATAATTTAACAAACACTGACGCTTTGGAAGTTTTAGGGACATTAGTGCAGGCACAACAAGAGTTTTTGGACACCTTGACAACTTACGGCATGGGTGGAGCAGCAATGACCGCATTTATAACCGACTATCAAAGTTATCTTACAGGTGAAAGCGGAGTTGATGGTATTCAAACATTTCTGGATAACAATGATCTCATTGGCGCTTATACGAAACAACAAGCATTAAATGCATGGTTGTCGGCAGATGTGGGCACATTACCTGAAGGCAGTGTCAATCTACAATTTGTTGATATTGATCCTAAAGAAGATCTGGTTGGAGGTACTACTTATACAGTGCATATTGAAATTATCAGTGGTGTTACTTCTGACCAAGACAACGAAGTATTTGATGTTACCGCTTCTTTAAGCTCTGATTTGTGGCAACTCAGTCCCACAAGCAGGGAGATAACTTTAGATAATGTCGGCGGTCCTGCCAGCACAGGTATAGTTGAATTTGAAGTGACGCCAAGTTCTGCGAATTTAACTTGCGATCTATTGGTAGTGGCTACCTCAAGGCGTAATCCAACTATCAAAACACCTCAGCCGGCATTGGAATTGGAAATCGGTAAAACACCATTGACCGGTGGTGTTTTGCAGTATGCGGGCCCCTCCTTAAATCCACAGGGACGCTTGGAGTTGAGTGCTGCAGACCTTACCAGCGGATTTGGTACGTCTGTTGGATTTGCATTTAACAACAACGATTCAACTGATCATCTTTATACAGTGGAATGGTATATTACTCTGTCTGTAGGTGATGAAACGGGTTGGTCGCCGTTAAGCAGTAGTGTGGATAGTAATTCCGTCACGGTAACTGCAGGTGATACGGGTGGATTATCTTTGAGTATCCAAGGGCCTACAGGCGGAAGTGTTGCCGGTAATATTGGTACTTTAACTGTAACGTTAACAGAAATCGACAGCGAGGTCCTCCCTGTAGAAGAACAGGAAGTAATACCAATACAATTTGAAGCAACATAAACAGCAACCTTCATAAAGGAGGCATATTATCATGTGTATCTTCAAGAAAATTTTCCAACATAAGCAGACATATGATGTCTTTTTAATTTTCTCACTATTGTTGTTTTTTCATTTGCTTTTAGAAATTTCCTTTGCAGACAGCGGCGGCCATTTTATTTTACCGGAATTAAACGGAACTATCACAATCGACAATGAAGATGCTCCGACAACATGCTCCGATGTTGATTGGCCCGGTGCCGGTGATTTTCTTGACATATCAATCACACCAGTGACTACAGGTAATATAGGAACAGGCAAATTTTTAATTTATCATCCAGAGGATCCTTTGGCAGAAGAAGAATTGTACGTTTTTTTCAGCATTAATGACAATTCTCCCGACGTATCAGTCAATATTGACAATCTTGTATTAATGTTTGATTTGTCACATGATCATGCGGTAGTCGGTGCATCTTCCTTTATTGAAAGTGATGATCGCGGGATACGATTTAACCGAAACGACAGTGTGCAACGGGTTTACGGAGATATTATCAATCCACAAGTGGATACCGACCCGACGGTATTTCCCGACAGCCGGGCGTGTATATCGGAGTTAGATTCTACTGATTGGTTGATAGAGGCTAAAATATTGCCCAGTGATATAGGTTTGAACAGTTTTAATGATTTAGTTGGTATCGCTGTATTAGCGGAAGATAGAACAAGTGGTAGCTCAAGTTATAGCCGTTGGCCAGGCACTGTTATTGCTGATCCAAACACCTGGGCAAACATGGTAACGCGTTCACCTATTGATTTTGTTATGCTTATAGATCAATCCGGTAGTATGAGTGGTGATAAGTGGACTTCCGCAAAACAAGCAGGCAATAATTTTCGCGCATTGCTATCAATATTACACGACAGTGAACTAGCCAATGAATATTCTGCTGGCCATTTGGGTGTGAGTGGCGGTGGGGACCGTTTGGGATTAGCCACTTTTTCCACGAGCTTAGCCGGCTATGCCCACACAAATGGATCGTTAACATCTATAGATGCTACCGCTTCGGATTACACTGGTTTATTACCCGCTAGTCCAGGAGGTGGAACGCCAATGGTGGCGGGTATTAATGAAACATTTGATGTATTCGGCGGCGCGACTCATTTAAGCGATCCGGCTTTAACCAACCCGAATATTATTCGTCAAAAAGTAGTCATGCTATTGAGCGATGGCAAGCACAATACACCAAGCACCACTATGGATTTTGATACGGAAGATTCAAGTGATATAACGGGTGACAGATTTCGCTATCTTGCAACGACGCCCGATTGTGATTTAAATACAGCTACTAATAGTTTAGTGCGAATCAACACAGTTGCCGTAGGTACCGATTCAACAGTGGATACCGATAAACTTGATGATATAAAAGGCTGCTTTTCTGGAAGTCGTATGACCAATATTTATACCTCTGTCGGCGCCACCGGACCTGCACGCACGGCAGAGCTGTCGCGTTTTTATTTCCAGACCGTATACCCTTATTATCATTTAAATATGATAAATGATACCGGTGCTAACTTTACCATTAACGACGGAGAAAGAAAGTTAATATTATTTGCATTTTGGCCGGACACCTCATCAGTTACCAGTTTGTCTGTAACCAATCCAAGCAGTTCGGTTGAAAATGGAACTTGTGAGTCAAGCTTGGGATTTTGTTATTTGGTTGTGGATAACCCTGAAGAAGGTACATGGACTAATTTTTCGGCGCCCGGTGCTGTTGCCAATGGAAAGTATGTATTATTGGATTTGCGGGTAGAGGCGAAATTTGCCATTGATAATCAGCCTCACGGTACCAGCAGTGATATTACCCTTAAAGCGCGTTTGCGTGAAGACGGTAAACCTATTACCGGGGCCACTGTTAGGGTTGAAACAGCCAGACCCGAAGAAGGGTTCGGTACATTTGCCTCCACCCATAGCTTGGATGGCTGTGATGTCATACAGCCAAGCTTACCTCCGATTGATCCCGATATCAGAGCAAGGATGAAATCCGATATTTCATCTAAAAATTTAATTAAATTGATACCGGCCAGTAATGCAGAAACCGTACCGCAAGGAACAACTGGAGGTGATATCAATCCACCCAGTTTTGCATTGATGCAACAATTACTTCAAACGTGCGGTAAAGCGGATCTGGATCGGACTACGGATGCTGGTTTGACTTTGTATGATGATGGCAGTCATGGCGATGAGGTGGTAAATGATGGCATTTACACCCTTGTTTTTACAAACACCTCGATA
>JASFHE010000025.1:0-21691 GCA_050123415.1 Desulfobacteraceae bacterium
AATAGCGGTTATGGGTGCAAAAGGCGCTGTTGAAGTGCTTTATAATAATTATTTTCAGGAAGATCGTGAGACTTTTCTTGCAGAAAGGGAGAGGGAATATACGGAACTGGTGGCTAATCCTCTAGTAGCGGCAAAACGCGGTTACATAGATGATATAATAGAACCGGCACGAACCAGGCCGAGGATAATCAATGCCCTGAAGCTGCTTAAAGACAAGGTGGATTCGAATCCTGTTAAAAAGCATGGGAATATACCGCTATAAAAGGGAGAAAATCTACTATGAAGATTCTGATTGTTGATGACGACCCTGTAAGCAGAGAGTTGTTAAAAAAGCATTTTTCAGAATTTTCAGAGTGCGAGTTTGCCGAAAACGGAGTGCGAGCCCTTGATGTTTATAAGCAGGGTTGGGAGAATTGGGCGCCTTTTGATCTGATGACGCTGGATATTTCAATGCCTGATATGGACGGGAAAGAAGTCCTGCAGACAATCAGGACTATCGAAAATGAAAAGAAAGTCCCCAGGGATAAAAGGGCTAAAATCCTGATGACTTCAGGGCAGGCGGATAAACAGACTATTCTTACCTGTGTCCGGATGGGATGTGATGATTATATTTCAAAACCCTTTGATAAAGATACAATACTGAAAAAGATCAGGAAACTGGGTCTGTATATTCCCTTGGATGAAAAAGATGAAGAGGTCATAAAGGATAACAGGAGTGAAACGCAGCAGGAGTTAAGCGAAGAAGACAAAAAGGTGCTAAAGGAAAATATTCAGGGAGTTGTTCACAAATTCAAGACAGGCAAGATTCAACTCCCTGTTCTCCCGAAGATCATAGGTGATGTCAGAAAGGTTATGGGAGATCCAGACTCCACTATTGAAGATCTTGCTGAGGTGATTGAAAAAGACGCTGTAATATCCATACGGATAATAGCCGGTGCAAACTCTCCTTTTTACCGCGGCACGGAAAAAATCACTGCAATAGATAAGGCCATAATGAGGCTGGGATTCCAGGAGACAGGCAGTATCGTAAATGCGATAGCAAACAAAAATCTCTATAATATTAGGGATGCAACTATTCAGTTATCAATGGAGAAAATGTGGCTGCATTCTCTTGCATCAGCGCATGGAGCCAGGATACTGGCTGAAAGCCAGCTACTTGATAATCCGGAAAGTTATTTTCTTATGGGACTCACCCATGATATTGGAATGGTCCTGATACTGAAACATCTTGAAAGGATTTCATTTTTGCAGGATACATCCAAGATAAATAGTATTTTTCCCGTTCTCCGGAGGATTCATTCCGACTTTGGCGGGGCTATAATAAAGCGGTGGGGATTCCCGGATCGGTTTGTGAGGGTGATTCTTCAACATGAGGGACCGCATTTTACCCCTGAAACCGAAAAAGATGTATTAATAGCAAATCTTGCCATGAATCTGGCTTATCGTTTAGGATATGGTCTCGTCGGTGTGGAAGTAGATCTTTCTAAACTTGATGCGACCAGACTGCTTGATATTGATCCCGATTCTTTTGACGCCATATGCCAGGAAATCAAGGAAAATGTAATCGGGTCGTCAGAAGTAATTTAGTTGTAATCCTGATAACCAAAGAAGCCCTGGCTTAAGCCAGGGCTTCTTTGGTTATCAAATACGGAAGTAATATAGTGAAAGCTATTTATGGCAGCCTGTGCACTTTCTATAGGCCAGGACATCATTTTCAAATATTTTTCTTTCCATGTGACAGTTCTTACAATTTTTATGATAGGCAGCCTGAAGCTTGATTACATCATCTTTCTTTTCTTTCGGGTCATGACATTCGGCACATTTTTTTGTTTTTCCCCATGGTGACCAGATATTCTGTTCGCTCAGTTCTTTCGGTATGAGCTTTTTCTTTTCTACGGTCTGTTCGTTTTGTTCAGTCTGTTCGTTTTGTTCAGTCTGTCCGGTTTGCGCTGCCTGTTCGGGCTGTTTTGCCTGCTCATTCTGTTTCTCATCTTTGTATTCATGATGGCATTCCCAGCATGAAATTTTGTATTCTCTAGCATGTTTGACGTGTTTAAATTCAGCCGGACCTTTTCTGTCTTTTGCATAGCCCTTGTTATCGATAGTAATAACCTCAAGCTCTTTGATCCTCTGAGCCATCTCTTCAGACATTTTTTCATCATCAGTATTCTGAGCCATCTCTTCAGACATTTTTTCATCATCAGTATTCTGAGCCATCTCTTCAGACTTATTTTCATCATCAGCATATAACATTGAACCGCTTGAGATTATTAAAGAACCAGCGATTAAGAAGAAAATCAGTCCCAAACAGATACGAAAAGAAATCACGGGCTTATGATTGAAATTCATTATAACCTCCCTAAATTATTATGAAATACTGTAGTATTATTTCAGGTTTATCAAATTAAAAACCATTTGTCCATGTACTGGGTGAAAAAACTCCGCAAGCATACTAAATCCCTTTTAAAAATGATAGTTTTTTTTATTGTTTTTATGAGTTAATGTCAGGAGGCACAGTCTGCCGTGTCTCCCGACAGTTTTGAAAGAGCATGTTTCAGTGCGGGAAGAACAACCTCAAGGTTTTCCTTTACTCCCCTTGGGCTGCCCGGAAGATTAATAATAAGGCTGCTTCCCCTTACTCCGGCCATGGCCCTGGATATCATGGCATGGGGTGTTTTTAAAAGGCTTGCAGCCCTCATTGCTTCGGCAATACCCGGGACTTCAAATTCAATGATCTTTTGCATTGCCTGGGGAGTCACATCCGTCGGGCTCAGTCCTGTTCCTCCGGATGTAACAATCAGGGATATTTTTTTGTTATCACACCAGTCTGTAAGTGTATTTATGATCTCTTCCAGGCTGTCAGGAACAATCTCCTTTACGACCATTTCAAATCCGTCGTTTTCAAGCATACTGAAAGCGAGTTCACCGCTTTCATCTATCCTTTCTCCCCGTGAGCCCTTATCGCTCATGGTGAGAACGCCTGCCCTGAATTTATCGGTCATAAAATTATCCCGGTTCTGTTCCTGAAAACAGTTTATTCTTCGGATTTTGATTCAGCGATTACCTTTTCTGCCAGGTTTGCAGGCAGTTCTTCATAGTGAGACTCTTCCATTCTGAATGAACCCCTTCCTGCTGTCATGGCATTAAGGTCAAGGGCATATTTCAATACTTCGGACATGGGGACCTGTGCTTTGATAACCTGGTATTTACCCTCACTGTCCATTCCGAGGACCCTTCCCCTGCGGCCGTTGAGATCGCCCATTACATCACCCATGTTTTCCTCCGGGACGATTATCTCCAGTTTCATAATGGGTTCCAGAATAATAGGGCTTGCTTCCTGTACGCCCTTTTTAAAACACATACTTGCCGCTATCTTAAATGCCATTTCAGAAGAGTCTACATCATGTGATTTTCCATCATAAAAACGGACTTTAAGGTCGACGACAGGATATCCGGCCTGGACACCTTTAGGGAGTGACTCCATGAGCCCTTTTTCAACCGCAGGGACAAAGTTACGGGGGACATTCATTCCCACGAGGGCTTCCTCAAATTCAAAACCTTCGCCTCTTTCCTTGGGAGAGATATCAAAATGAACTTCCGCAAACTGGCCGCGTCCGCCCGACTGCTTTTTATGCCTGTAGACTATACCTTTTGCAGACTTTTTAATGGTTTCCCTGTAGGGAACCTTTACAGGCTTAAGTTCGACTTCAACGCCGAATTTTCGATTGAGTTTTTCACAGGTTGTTTCCAGGTGGCCCTGGCCTGTTCCCGAGAGAATAATGTCAGCTGTTGTCTGATCTCTTTCCAGTTTAAGGGTCGGGTCTTCTTCCAGGAGCCTGGAAAGAGAAGAGAATATCTTGTCTTCAGTACCCTTTGTTTTGGCCACAACTGCATAGGAAATGACAGGCGGAAGAAGTTCAACCGGCTCATAGACTATAGCATCTTTTTCCAGACAGAGGGTGTCTCCGGTCATGGTTTCCTTCAGTTTGGCAAGGGCGATAATATCTCCTGCAACAGCCTTTTCGACTGCCTGCTGTTTCTTACCTTCCATAATAAAAAGCTGACCGAATTTTTCTTTACAGTCTCTGTTGGCATTATAAACGGTTGAGTCTGAATCAACAGATCCTGATACTATTTTAAGCATGCTCAATTTGCCTGCAAAGGGATCCGCAAGAGTCTTGAAAACCAGGGCTGAAAAAGGTTCATCCTCCGAAGCTTTTCTTTCGATTGTCTCATCTGAACCGGGTTTTTTGCCTTTTTTAGACTCTGTTTCCGAAGGATTGGGGAATCCCTGAACTATAACATCCATAAGCTGTGTAACACCCATGTTCATAGTCGCAGAGCCGCATAACACAGGAACAATCTGACCGGTCTTTACGCCTTCATAAAAGGTATTTTCTATATCTTTACTGTCAAGCTCTTCGCCTTCAAGGTATTTTTCCATGAGTTCATCATTGGCCTCAACGATGTTCTCGATCATCTGCTCGCGCCATTCTTCCACTGTATCAGCCATATCAGCCGGGATATCCATAGCCTCGGATTTTCCGGAGCCGTCTTTGGCGACTTTGTAAGCCTTCATCTTCAGCATATCTACAACGCCCTCAAATTTATCTTCAGCACCGATGGGAAGGAATACAGGGGCTGTTTTGGCATCAAAGGCTGAATTGATTTCTTCAAGTACTTTAAAGAAATCAGCACGTTCTTTATCGATCTTATTAATGAATACGATTTTTGGAATACCCATCTCATCGACAAACTGCCATACTTTTTCTGTGCCGATTTTAACACCGGCAGTGGCGTCCACCACTATAATCGCGCCATTGGCAGCCTGGAGGGCAGCTTTTGAGTCGGACAGGAAGTTATCGTCACCCGGGGTGTCTATGACATTGATATAATTCTTTTTCCAGTCGCAGTGATGAAAGGATGAGCTGATAGTAATTTTCCTCTTGATTTCCTCAGGTTCATAATCCATGTTTGAACTTCCGTCATCCACTTTTCCCAGTCGATTCGTGGACTTACCATTAAAAAGCATGGCTTCCGCAAGAGAAGTCTTTCCTGAACTAACATGTGCCAAAAGGGCAATATCTCTCAGTTGTTCTATTTTTCTTTCCATCTATCAGTTTCCTTTCATTTTCAGGCATTATATATAATTCCTTTAAGCAGACGAAAATTACATCAACAGGTAAAAAAGTCAAGTATAGAAATATGGTATGTGATTTTTTAATTGCCAATTAATATGAATATGTTATCTTAATCATTTTTTCAAAATAGAATATATATTGAAAAAATGACAATAAATGAATACATCGAAGGATTTGTTGATTACATAAAATCTCAGAGAGGATACTCCCTTAATACTGTAAGGAGTTACAAGACTGATTTACGACATTTTTTTGATTATCTAAAAAAAAATAATAATACCAAAAATGTAGAGCTTGAGCAAATAGACTTTCATGTGATCAGGGCATACCTGGGGGGACTTTTTAAAAGATATAAAAAAACAACAATATCAAGAAAACTTTCAGCTATTCGCACTTTTTTCTTTTTTTTAGAAAAAAACAATTTAAAGGAAGGTAATCCTGCCGCAGAAATATCCTCTCCCAAACAGGGTAGTTATATTCCGGAGTATTTGAATGTTGATGAAATGTTTATGCTTCTTGATGTCCCTGAACCGGTTACTCTTAAAGAGGTAAGAAATCAGGCAATACTGGAGCTCCTTTATTCGTGCGGAATTCGCGTTTCGGAATTAACCGGTTTGAATCTTACTGATATTGATTTTAAACAGCGGCTTGTAAGGGTGATAGGAAAGGGTAATAAGGAAAGGATAGTCCCGATAGGAAGAAAGGCCCTTGCAGCAGTTGAAAAATATCTGGATCAGTCAGCGGCTCTTAGAAAAAAGACCGGGAATCAGGATAATTCAGGAAAAAAACCTCTCTTTTTAAATAACAGGGGAGGGCGGCTGAGTTCAAGGAGTGTAAGCAGCATTATAAAAAGCTTTGTCAGGGAATATGGTCTGGTGAACGATATTACTCCTCATTCGATCAGGCATACATTCGCAACGCACCTTCTTGACAGCGGGGCGGATCTGAGGTCGGTGCAGGAATTGCTGGGACACGCGAGTCTTTCAACAACACAGAGATACACCCATGTATCTCTTGATAAATTGATGGAAGTGTATGACAGGGCACATCCGAGAAAATAGTAATAAAAGGTAAAAGTACATGACATTGAACGGAAAAAAGATAAGAGCAACTACCATTCTCGCGGTACGCAAGGACGGCAGATGTGTAATGGCCGGAGACGGACAGGTTACCCTTGGTGAAACCATAATGAAGCACAAGGCGAAAAAAGTCCGCTATATGTATGAAGACAGTGTAATTGTCGGTTTTGCAGGTGCATCCGCTGATGCCTTTAATCTTTTTGAAAAACTTGAGGGAAAGCTTGAGCAGTATAAAGGTCAGCTGACAAGGGCCGCTGTTGAGCTTGCAAAAGACTGGAGGACAGACAAGGTTTTAAGAAACCTCGAGGCGCTGCTCCTGGCCATGGATAAAGAGCATACCCTGATAATTTCAGGAACCGGGGATGTTATAGAGCCCGATGATGCTGTAGCAAGTATCGGTTCCGGCGCACCATACGCGCTGGCTGCGGCAAAGGCGCTTGTGAGGCATTCGGACCTGGATGCCATGGATATTGCAAAAGAGGCCATGAATATAACTTCAACCATATGTCTGTACACAAATGATGTGATTGAAACAATTGAACTTGATGTGGCAAATGAAAAGTAAAATAAAAAAAGGGAATGTAATGGAAGATCCTATGAAAATGCTGACACCTGCAGAGATTGTTGCAGAGCTTGATAAATATATTATTGGCCAGGACAAGGCAAAACGTTCGGTTGCCGTTGCCCTCAGGAACAGGTGGCGCAGACAGCAGGTTGCCCCGGAATTAAGGGATGAAATCGCACCCAAGAATATAATTATGATCGGCCCGACAGGTGTCGGAAAGACAGAGATCGCAAGACGTCTGGCTACACTGGCAAAATCCCCCTTTATAAAGGTGGAGGCCACAAAATTTACCGAAGTCGGCTATATCGGCAGGGATGTCGAGTCAATGATAAGAGACCTTACAGAACTCGCAGTGAATATGACAAAAAAAGAAGAGCAGGAGGATGTTAAGGTCAAGGCAGAGGAGATGGCCAGGGAGCGACTCCTTGATATGCTTCTCCCGGGCACAAGTGATATTCCCCCTGCACCGGAGGATGTTGGGCAGGATGGAGATAACTCCATTGATATAGTCAGGGTTGAACCGCCTGATAACAGCAAAACAAGGGAAAAACTGAGGCGGATGCTGAAGGAAGGCAAACTGGATAACCGGTATGTGGAGCTTGAAACATCCGGTAAAACAACGCCCATGATTGAGATTTTTTCCAGTTCCGGTATTGAAGAGATGGAATTCAATATGAAAGAGGTACTTGGCAATATCTTTCCGGGAAAAAACAAAAAACGAAGACTTAAGGTCCCTGAGGCACTTGAGGTTATTTTTCAGGAAGAATCACAGAAACTCATTGATATGGAAAGGGTGACGTCCGATGCAATACGAAATACGGAACAGAACGGGATTATCTTTCTGGATGAGCTTGACAAGGTAGCCGGTAACGAGTCCAGGCAGGGACCGGATGTTTCAAGGGAAGGCGTCCAGCGTGACCTGCTCCCCATTGTCGAAGGATCAACGGTAATTACAAAATACGGTATGGTCAAGACAGACCATATCCTGTTTATCGCGGCAGGGGCATTTAATGTGAGTAAACCGTCTGACCTGCTGCCGGAATTGCAGGGAAGGTTTCCAATAAGGGTTGAGCTTGATTCACTGGAGATGGAGGATTTTATCAGGATTCTCACTGAACCCAAAAACGCGCTCATAACACAGTATAAAGCACTGCTTGATACAGAAGGTATTGATCTTGTGTTCGAGGATTCCGCTATTAAAGAGATTGCTTCAATATCTGCAACAGTCAATGAGCAGATGGAAAATATCGGAGCAAGACGGCTTCATACGGTAATGGAGAAACTGCTTGATGAGATATCCTTTGATGCACCGGACCTTGAAACAAAGAGCGTTGTGATAGACAGTAACTATGTAAAAGAAAAGCTGGCCGATATTATGGAAGATGAAAATTTGAGCAGGTATATACTTTAAAGTTTGAAGTTCGAAGTTGGAAGTTTAAAGTTCGAAGTTGGAAGTTTAAAGTTCATCCGCCTTCGCTAAAAGCTTCGGCGGGACAAGCGGTTTAAGGTTTAACTGCTTGCAATTCTAAATCGGAGGCTAAAGAGATAAGCTTTCAGCGGTCAGCTTTTAGCAAATGCTTTTAATAAAAGATTTTTTACTGAGTGCTGAACGCTGAAAGCTGATAGCTCTGTCTTATTTTAATAATTTGTTGATTAGCTCAAAACTATAATAAATAAAAATTATTGAAAAAGTTGAGTAATATAATGACTGATCAGACACCAAATACTGCTCGTGTTCTTATTGAGGCACTGCCCTATATTCAAAAGTTCAGTAATGAGACTATTGTAGTCAAGTACGGCGGAAACGCCATGGTTGATGAAAAGCTTAAAAAGAGCTTTGCGCTGGATATTATCCTGATGAAATACGTGGGGCTGAATCCCGTTGTAATTCACGGCGGCGGGCCCCAGATAGGAAAATTTTTGAATAACCTCTCCATTGAAACCGAGTTTATTGATGGAATGAGGGTGACCAATAAAGAGACCATGGATGTGGTCGAGATGGTCCTTGTTGGAAAGGTCAACAAGGAGATAGTTTCACTCATTAACCAGAACGGCGGTCAGTGTGTGGGGCTTTCCGGCAAGGACGGGCAGTTGATCACCGCACGCAAAATGAAATATCTGAAGGAAAAGGGAGATAATCAGCCTCCCGAGATTATAGATATAGGAATGGTAGGGGAAATAGAGAAAATAAATAATCGTGTGCTCCATAGTCTGATTGAAAGCCAGTTTATACCTGTAATTGCCCCGGTCGGTGTCGGTGAAAACGGCGAAACCTACAACATCAATGCCGATTTTGTTGCAGGTGCTGTTGCCGCCTCACTAAAGGCGCGCAAACTGATACTCCTCACAGATACCAAGGGAGTTCTTGATAAAAATGAAAATTTGATATCAAGCATTAAGGCTGATGAAACAGGCCAGTTAATAAAAGATGAGACAATTAAAGGCGGCATGATACCAAAGGTAAAATGCTGTCTTGAAGCCCTGGCGAGCGGCGTAAACAAGACCCACATTATTGACGGCAGGAAAGAGCATGCAATTTTACTTGAGATTTTCACAAAAGGCGGTATCGGAACCGAGATAATCAGTTGAAACAAGGAGTAAATACTATGACAGATCAAAAACCAGACATCCGGAACCAGGCGGATAAATATATGTTTCAGACCTACGGTCGTTTTCCTGTTACGCTGGTCAAGGGAGAAGGATGCCGTGTATGGGATGAAAATGGAAAAGAATATATAGATTTTGTTGCGGGCATAGCTGTCTGCTCCCTTGGGCACAGTTCCCCTGTTGTTGCAAAAGCATTGGCGGAACAGTCAAAGGAACTGGTGCATGTATCAAACCTGTATTACACAGTGCCCCAGACAAGACTGGCTAAACTTCTTGTTGAAAATTCATTCGCAAGCAGGGCGTTTTTCTGTAACAGCGGGGCTGAGGCAAACGAGGCAGCTATAAAACTGGCGAGACGCTACTCCAATGAGAAGCATGGACCGAACCGGAATACGATAATCACAATGGATAATTCATTTCACGGTCGTACAATGGCAACACTTTCTGCAACAGGCCAGGGCAAGATAAAAAAAGGCTTTGATCCCCTGCTTCACGGTTTCAGGTTTGTGCCCTTTAATGATGCAGGCGCAATTGAAAGCGCAATAGATGAAACAATCTGTGCTGTTATGCTTGAGCCGATCCAGGGAGAAGGCGGGGTTGTTTGTCCTGAACCCGGTTATTTAAAAGCCGTAAGGGAAATTTGTGACAGGAAAGATCTTCTGCTGATATTTGATGAGGTTCAGGTAGGAACAGGCAGAACAGGAAAACTCTTTGCCTATGAAAATTTTGATGTCGAGCCGGATATAATGACACTGGCCAAGGCCCTTGGCAACGGCCTTCCCATTGGCACCATGCTTGCAAAAGAGGAACTTAACAGCGCCTTTGGCCCGGGAAGCCATGCAACAACATTCGGCGGCACTCCGCTTGTAACGGCTGTTGCCGGGGCAGTGGTGAAATCCCTTCTGGAAGACGGCATAGTGAAGAAATGCAGTGAAACAGGTGAATACTTCAGAAAAAGACTTGGAGAACTGAAGGGGAAATACGGCTTTATAAAGGATGTCCGCGGGTACGGGCTTATAATCGGCATGGAACTGGATATGCCGGGGGCCGGAATAGTTACACAGTGCATGGATAAAGGATTTTTGACGGTCTGTGCCCATGAGAAAGTGCTCCGCTTTGTACCTCCTTTGATTATTTCAAAGGAAGAAGTGGATTTACTGGTAAATTGTCTTGATGAAATTTTCGGGAATATAAAATGAAAAAAGATCTGCTATCCATAAGTGACTTGAGCAAGGAAGAAATCCTGGCCTTAATCGATCGGGCTATTGAGATTAAGTCCCAGGATCGAAACGCAAATCGTTCCCTTGAGGGTTATACGCTGGGACTTATATTTGAAAAGGCTTCAACAAGGACACGTGTGTCCTTTGAAATAGCCATGTTCAGGCTGGGAGGCCAGACCATCTTCCTGAACAGGTCTGATACCCAGATGTCAAGGGACGAGAATATCCATGATACAGCCAAAGTCCTGTCACGTTATATTGATGCACTGGCCATGAGGACATATTCACAGGGGCTTATTGAGGAAATGGCTAAATATGCCGATATCCCGATAATTAATGCCCTTTCGGATCTTTATCACCCCTGCCAGGTCCTGAGCGATATCATGACGGTCAAGGAAAATAAGGATTCCCTGGATAATATCAAAATCGCCTGGGTAGGAGATGGAAATAATGTTGCGCATTCATGGATTAATGCCGCACAGGTTATGGGTTTTGATCTGGTTCTGGCCTGTCCGAAGAATTATAAGCCCCTGCCTGAAATCATGAAAGGAAGCGGTGACAATATAAAGGTTATTGATGATCCCGAAGAGGCCGTAAAAGGCGCAGCAGTTATCAATACTGACGTGTGGGCAAGCATGGGCCAGGAAGCTGAAGAAAACCAGCGGCTTGCGGATTTTAAAGCCTATCAGGTTGACAAAAAACTTGTTGAACTGGCTGAACCTGATGTTATTGTCATGCACTGCCTGCCTGCGCATCGCGGTGAAGAAATAACATCGGAAGTACTGGATGGTCCCAATTCAATTGTGTTTGATCAGGCCGAGAACAAGCTCCACCTTCATCAGGCTTTGCTTGAGAAGATAATAGCAGGGTGAAAAAATTCGGAATAATCGAATTTAAATAATATCTGGAGAATTATAATGAGTGAAAAAGTAAATAAAATAGTGCTTGCCTATTCAGGCGGGCTTGATACCTCGGTAATCCTTGCCTGGCTCAAAGACACATACGAATGCCCGGTTGTTGCATACGCTGCTGACCTCGGGCAGGGAGATGAGGTCGATGAGATCAGGGAGAAGGCCATAAACACGGGTGCCGAAGAGGTAATTATCGAAGATCTTCGGGAAGAATTCGTAAGGGGTTATGTATGGCCTGCCCTGAGGGCGAATGCAGTGTACGAATCCGGATATCTCCTGGGCACTTCACTGGCAAGGCCCCTGATTGCATTAAGGCAGGTAGAGGCCGCCCGGAAAACAGGTTCGGATGCAGTCTCTCACGGTGCAACAGGTAAGGGTAATGATCAGGTACGTTTTGAGATGGCCTATATGGCCCTTGAACCGGGTCTCAAGATTATTGCGCCCTGGAGGACCTGGGACTTTAAGGGAAGAGAAGACCTTGTGGCCTATGCAAAGAAAAAAAACATACCTGTCCCCGTGACAAAGGCAAAGCCCTATTCAAGCGATGCGAACCTTCTTCATATCAGTTTTGAGGGCGGAATCCTGGAGGACACATGGGCCGAGGCCAAAGAAGACATGTTTGTCCTCTCGGTATCTCCTGAAAACGCTCCCGATAAGGCGACATACATTGAGGTGGATTTTGAAAAGGGCAATCCTGTTGCTGTGGACGGTAAAAAAATGAGCCCGGCTGATCTCCTTGCGCACCTTAATGAACTGGGTGGTAAGAACGGAATAGGCAGGTTTGATATTGTTGAAAATCGCTATGTTGGCATGAAGTCAAGGGGTGTTTATGAAACCCCTGGCGGTACCATACTGCGGATCGCACATCAGGCGGTTGAGTCAATAACAATGGACAGGGAAGTTATGCATATCCGTGACGGTCTGGTACCGCGCTATGCCGACCTGATCTATAACGGCTACTGGTTCTCGCCGGAAAGGGAAATGATGCAGATCCTTATTGATAAAAGCCAGGAAAATGTGACGGGAACGGCACGCCTTAAACTCTACAAGGGTAACTGTACAACAGTTGGAAGGAAATCTGATTTCTCCCTGTTTAATCCTGAATATGCCACCTTTGAAGGAGAAGATGTATACAATCAGGCAGATGCCGAAGGCTTTATCAGGCTGAATGCATTAAGGTTGCGGATAGCCAGCCTTATGAAGAAAAAATAATTTACAAAGCTGTCAGCTTTCAGCGGTCAGCGTTCAGCGTTCAGCTTACGATTAAAAATTTAAATGATGAATTTATTTAAAGGTAATTATAAATGGCAAAAAAAGTATGGGGCGGTCGTTTTAAAGAGAATATAAATGAAATTGTAGACGCTTTCAATGCATCTATTAATTTTGATAAAAGACTGTACAGCCAGGATATAGACGGATCAATGGCCCACTGCCGCATGCTCGCCAAGCAGGGGATAATAAGCGAGGATGATGCCTCTCAGATAATCAGCGCCCTGGTTGATATAAAAAGAGAAATTTCAAGGGGCAAATTTGCAGCTGGTGAGGACCATGAGGATATCCACTCCCTGGTTGAAAAGACACTTATTGAAAAAGTCGGACACATTGGCGAAAAGGTGCATGCAGGAAGAAGCAGGAATGATCAGATTGCCCTTGATGTACGACTCTATGTAAGAGAGGCCATTGAAAGGGTGGTGTCCCTTGTTAAGGATATGCAGACAGCTCTGGTTAAGCTGGCAGACAAAAACAGTACTGTCCTGATGCCCGGATATACGCATCTTCAGCCTGCCCAGCCGGTACTGCTGGCCCACCATCTTCTGGCATATTATGAAATGCTTAAACGGGACTCTGCCCGTTTCAGTGACTGCCTGAAAAGGGTAAATGTACTTCCTTTAGGAAGTGCGGCCCTGGCCGGTACTACATTTGATTTTGATCGTAAAATGGTGGCTAATGAGCTTGGGTTTGATTCCGTATCCAATAACAGTATGGATGCCGTAAGCGACCGTGACTTTGTGCTGGAATATCTCTTTGCAGCTTCAGTGCTCATGATGCACCTGAGCAGGTTGAGCGAGGAAATCGTGTTATGGTCCAGCAGGGAGTTTGGTTTTGTGATCCTGCCCGATGCGTTTTGTACCGGAAGCAGCATAATGCCCCAGAAAAAAAATCCCGATGTGCTGGAGCTTATCAGGGGAAAGACAGGCAGGGTGTACGGGAACCTGATGGGGCTGCTTACTACAATGAAAGGTCTGCCCCTTACCTATAACAAGGACATGCAGGAAGACAAGGAGGGCCTTTTTGATACTGTTGATACTGTTGAACAGTGCCTTACTGTATTGAGTATGCTGGTAAGTGAAATTACATTTGACAGTGAAAAGATGGGGAATGCCACTGAAGAAGGGCACCTTATGGCAACGGATCTGGCAGACTATCTTGTTAATAAGGGAATGACATTCAGGAATGCCCATGAGGTAGTAGGAAAGGTTGTACTTTTTGCCATTGAAGAAAACAGGACACTGAAACAGCTTACCCTTAAAGAACTGCAGGGCTTTGCCAGACAAATAACAAAGGATGTTTATGACTGGCTCGAACCGGCCTCAGCCGTAAAAAGAAGAAATCTGCCTGGCGGCACCGGAGCGGAAGCCGTGAAGAAGAGCCTTGCCAGGGCTTTAAAGGAGATGAAATCTTGAACAGAACAAGGTTACTTATTATAGTTCTCTTGCTTTTAACCGTTGTTATTTTCTGCGGATGCGGAATAAAAACAGATCCTGTCTATTCTGAAAAAGGATCGGTGAGTACAACCGAACAAGAGAATAGATAAAATGATTTGAGTTGTTGAAGGTCAAATTTAAAAAGTAATAAATCAATTAATCAAGAAGGAATTTGTTAAACATGCATTTTTTTGAATATAAAGACCAGGAACTCTATTGTGAAGATACTAAAATATCTGAAATTGCCAGGGAGATAAAAACCCCTTTTTATCTCTATTCCTATGCAACACTTGAAAGACATTTCAGGGTATTTAATGAGGCCTTTAACGGGATAGATCATATAACCTGTTTTTCAATGAAGTCAAACTCCAATGGTGCTATTTTAAGAATGTTCTCCCGGGCCGGCGGAGGAGTGGATATCGTTTCAGGAGGAGAACTCTATCGTGCCCTCAGGGCAGGTGTCAGCCCCGATAAAATAGTCTATTCAGGAGTTGGCAAGACTGCCGAAGAAATCGAGTACGCCCTGAAATCCGGTATCCTTATGTTTAATGCTGAGTCTCCCCAGGAGATCATGAGGCTGGATGAAGTGGCCGGGTCTATTGGCAAAAAGGCAAGGATCGCCATCCGTGTAAACCCTGATGTTGATCCACAGACCCATCCTTATATCTCAACGGGTCTGAAAGAGAATAAATTCGGCATTGATATCAATAAATCATTTGATGAATATGTAAAAGCCTCTAAAATGAATAACATTGAGGTAACGGGGGTATCCTGTCACATTGGGTCTCAGCTTACAAAGGTGGATCCCTTTGTTGACGCCCTTAAGAAGGTCAAGGAACTCATTGCAAAACTTGATGACACCGGAATCAGGATTAAAAATCTGGACCTTGGCGGCGGACTGGGTGTGACCTATGATGATGAAAAGCCGCCACTGCCGGAAGAATACGCCGCGGCGCTCAAGGAAACTCTCGGAGACATGGGACTTACACTTATCCTTGAACCCGGAAGAGTGATTATGGCTAACTCGGGTATCCTGGTTGCAAAGGTGCTGTATACAAAGGCCAATGAGGATAAGAATTTTGCAGTAGTGGATGCGGCAATGAATGATCTTGCAAGGCCCAGCCTGTATGGATCATATCACAGCATCAAGCCTGTAAAGATGGATTCAGCGGATATAATAAATGTTGATATTGTGGGCCCGATCTGTGAATCTGGTGATTTCCTGGCAAAGAACAGGGAAATGGCATCTCTGAAACAGGAGGACCTCATTGCAGTTATGAGTGCAGGTGCCTATGGATTTACCATGTCATCGTCATATAATTCAAGGCCGAGAGTAGCTGAAGTTATGGTAAAAGGTGACAAATATTATACTATCCGGGAAAGAGAAACATTTGAAGATCTTGTTAAAGGCGAGAAGATCCCGGAATTTATGAAGTAATTAGAGAGAGAAATGAATAAAATAGAATTCACAAAAATGAGCGGGACAGGTAATGATTTCATCCTTATAGATAACAGGGATGGAAAAATCCCGGAAGATAAAATGCGCTATCTTGCCCAAAGGGCTTGCA
The DNA here is from genome assembly GCA_050123415.1 of Desulfobacteraceae bacterium. Lineage (GTDB taxonomy): Bacteria > Desulfobacterota > DSM-4660 > Desulfatiglandales > HGW-15 > JAAZBV01. The sequence continues at coordinate 15,797 of JASFHE010000025.1, forward strand.
GGCGAAGAGAGTCTGTTGGGGCCGACGGCATGATATTTATTGTTGATTCCGATAAATATGATTTTGAGTGGAAATTTTATAACTCTGACGGAAGTGAAGCGGAGATGTGCGGGAACGGCGGAAGATGCACTGCAAGGTTTGCCCTTATAAATGGAATAGCCGGTGAGAACATGACATTTGAAACACTGGCAGGGCCAATCTCGGCAGATGTGTCCGGAAGAACCGTAAAGGTACTTATGCCTGTTCCCACAGGCTTAAAGACCGACATTGACCTTCCCCTTGAGCAGGGCTGGATGAATGTAAGTTTTGTCAACACCGGTGTTCCCCACGTTGTTGTACAGGTTGAAGATATAAAAAAAACTCCTGTCAACGAGCAGGGAAGGGCAATCCGGTATCACAGCATGTTCCAGCCTGCCGGTACAAATGCTAATTTTATGAGTGTAAAGGGTAAGGATCAGCTTTACGTCCGCACCTATGAAAGGGGTGTTGAGAACGAGACCCTGGCGTGCGGCACCGGAGCCATTGCTTCATCGCTCATAGCAAACATCAGGGGGCTGGTCGCATCACCTGTCACGGTGACAACAAGCGGAGGCGAAGAGCTCAAAATACATTTCGAAAAGCAGGGTAACAGCTTCAGCCGTGTATGGCTTGAAGGGGGAACCTCGATAATATACAAAGGCGAATTGAACGAAGAGGCTCTTTGATGATAGCTATCAGCTTTTAGCTCTCAGCTTTCAGCAGGATATTATTACTGCTTTTAAAATATCTAATAATAGGCATAATAATAAGCTTATTTTAAAAATGAGGAGAAACTAAAATGTTTCAGGGATCCATTGTAGCAATAATAACTCCGTTTAAAAATGGAGAAATTGATGAAGAAGCTTATCGCGCGCTTATCGAAGAGCAGATAGAAGGCGGTACAAGTGCGATAGTGCCATGCGGCACAACAGGAGAATCCGCAACCTTAAGCGTTGAAGAACATAACAGGGTAATTGATATAGCTATTGATGCCGTAAATAAGCGTGTACCGGTTATCGCAGGAACCGGCGGAAACAGCACCAGTGAAGCTATAGAACTTACAGCCCATGCAAAAAAGGCCGGTGCTGATGCTACCTTACAGGTTACTCCCTATTATAATAAACCGAGCCAGGAAGGTCTTTACCGGCATTTCAAGGCTATAGCGGACGAGGTTGCTCTGCCCCAGGTGCTTTATAATGTACCGGGAAGAACAGGTGTCAACATGCTTCCTGAAACAGTAGCACACCTTGCAGAACTGCCTGAAGTTGTTGCAATCAAGGAAGCCTCGGGTAATCTGGCTCAGATGACAGATATCGTGACACTGGCAGGAGATAAAATAACTCTTCTTTCCGGAGATGATAACCTGATTCTTCCGGTTCTGTCTATTGGCGGTAAAGGAGTGATATCCGTAGTAGCAAACATTTTACCAAAAGACACGGCAGATGTTGTCAGAACCTGGCTCGAAGGTGATACGGAAAGGGCAAGAGAGTTATTCTTTAAATTATATCCCCTGTGCCAGGCAATGTTCTATGAAACAAACCCTGTTCCAGCGAAAACATCACTCGCCCTTATGGGAAAAATAGGGGATGAAATGAGGTTGCCCCTGGCTCCAATGTCTGAAGCAAATATCGAGAAACTTAAAAAGATATTGAAAAGTTACGGATTAATATAAATAGAATAGAGGTAAAAATGGTTAATATAATTGTAGCAGGCGCTGCCGGGCGTATGGGAATCCGGATTATAAATATTATCAATGAAACAGAAGGTGTAAAACTTACAGGCGCCTTTGAACATCCTGATAATCCTAAGATCGGTCAGGACGCGGGTCTGAATGCGGGTGTCGGAGAAAAGGGTGTAACGATAAGCGGTTCCCTTGGCGATATCATCGACTCGGGGGATGTTATTATCGATTTTACTGTCCCTGCCGCCACTATGAGCAATGTTAAAAAAGCGGCTTCAGCCGGTAAAGCCATGGTTATTGGTACGACCGGGATTACCGAGGATGAACAAAAGGAGATCAGGAAAATCGCAAAAAATACAGGCATGGTTCTTGCTCCGAATATGAGTGTCGGAGTTAATGTAATGTTCAAGATCGCCGCGGAGATGGCAAAGATTCTTGGCAGTGATTATGATATTGAAATTGTCGAGGCACATCACCGGCTGAAAAAGGACGCTCCCAGTGGAACCGCGATCGGACTGGCAAAGAAACTCGCCGGGGCTACGGACAGGGATCTCGAAAAAACCGCAGTATACGCAAGACATGGTATCATAGGACAGAGAACCGATGAAGAGATCGGCATCCAGACCGTAAGGGCCGGTGACATCACGGGTGATCATACTGTCCTCTTCGGCGGGATAGGCGAACGGCTTGAGTTGACCCACAGGGCGCACAACAGAGACAATTTTGCAAAAGGAGCCGTTCGTGCAGCAAAATGGATAGTTCACAGGGATGCAGGACTGTATGATATGCAGGACGTACTGGGGTTAAAGTAGCTGATGAAAACTGTATATATAGGTATCGGCAGTAACCTTGGTGATCCGTATGAAAACTGCATCAGGGCTGTGGAAACAATCAAAGGACATCCCTTTTGTGAGATGAAGGCATTATCTCCTTTTTATCGAACAGAACCTGTCGGGATTGAAGGAGAAAACTGGTTTATAAACGCGGTATTGTGTATTAATACGAGTCTTTCATCCGCGGAATTGATAGAAATGCTTCTGGACATCGAGAGAGAAATGGGGAGGACAAGATCGGAAATAAGATGGGAATCACGTATTATCGACCTTGATGTTCTGTTATTTGGAAACGAGATAATAAATAATAAAAACCTGACCGTTCCGCACCCGCGTATGCACACACGCCGGTTTGTAATGGCGCCGATGGCTGATATCGCACCGGAACTTGTTCATCCTGTCCAGGGAAAAAACATGGCGGATATACTTAGCGAGATTTCATTGGCAGATCAGGAAATCAGGCTTATGGAGAAAAATTAATGGGGCTGATACGTTTATTATTTTTTTTCTTTCTGTTCTATATCCTTTATAGCCTGATAAAGAAAATGCTTGGGGCAGGATCGAAAAATTACGGTAGAGATACACCCTCCGGTGTGATAAGTGAAATGGTTCAGGACCCCTACTGTAAAACATATATTCCCCGCAACGAGGCATACAGGGCTATACTGGACGGAGAGGAAATACTGTTCTGCAGCAGGGAATGTGCCGAAAAATATAAAAACGAAATGAAAAACTAACTATAGCTTAATTAACGTAAAATCCGATTCAGGAGGGGTAAATGAAATTTTTTATTGATACAGCGAACATTGAAGAGATTAAAAAGGCAAATGAACTTGGTCTGTTGGACGGAGTTACAACCAATCCGTCACTGGTGTCAAAAGAAGGCAGGGAATTCAAGGATCTGATAACAGAGATATGCGGCATTGTTGAAGGGCCGGTAAGCGCCGAGGTTGTAAGCACGGATGCGGAAGGCATGGTGGCAGAGGCAAGGGAACTGGCCAAGATCGCAGACAACATAGTAATAAAGATACCTCTTATTAAAGAAGGTCTCAAGGCAGTAAAGATACTGTCAGGTGAAGGTATCAAGACAAACGTAACACTCTGCTTTTCGGCAGTACAGGCCTTAATGGCTGCAAAGGCCGGGGCAGATTATATAAGTCCTTTTGTCGGCAGGCTTGATGATATAGGCCAGACCGGTATGGAACTTATTGAGCAGATTGTGACCATCTACGAGGCCTATGGATATGAAACCGAAATAATAGTCGCAAGCATCAGGAATCCGCTGCATGTTCTTGACGCAGCCACCATGGGCGCTGATATCGCAACAATCCCCTATAAGGTAATGGAACAGCTCATCAAACATCCTTTAACTGATATAGGGCTTGCCAATTTTCTTAAGGACTGGGAAAAAACAAAATAAAAAAGGATTAGGTTTTATAAATGCTTTCTCTGCTTTCAGGAATAAAAAAACAAAAAAAATATAACGCTTCAAAGACAACGATTTTTCTTGGCAGCGCACAATCTGTCACATATGCATTGCGAAAAGCAGTGACAGCCTTTGTTATTTTTTTTTGTTTTTTATTTCATCCAATGCTTTTGCCGATATTTACAGGTATAAAGATAAAGACGGGAAATGGCATTTTACCAACGTCAGGTCGGATATTCGTTATAAGTTTTATATAAAAGAGGCAAAAGAAAATCCTGATGCTTTTATAAAAAAGTATGATTCCATAATAAGTCAGGCATCTGAAAAATTTAATATTGAACCGCCTCTTGTAAAGGCAGTCATAAAAGCCGAATCAGGCTTTGATCACAGGGCGGTGTCAAAAAAAGGCGCTCAGGGGCTCATGCAGCTAATGCCGGATACTGCAAATGATATGGCTGTTGATGATCCCTATGACCCTACACAGAATATATTCGGAGGCACAAAATATTTAAGCAAGCTGATGGAGCGTTATAACAAAAAACTGGAACATGTCCTTGCAGCTTATAATGCAGGTCCTGAAAAAGTGGATCAATACAAAGGTGTCCCCCCGTATAAGGAGACAAAAACATTTGTTAAAAGAGTCCTGAGTTATTACGAGGAATTTAAAAAAGGTAAATAAGAAAATACTGATTGGAGTCGGGATTATTTCAGGCAATTCAATGTGCTGTTTGACCCGGATAAAAGCAAAAAGCAGGTATGTTTTATTATCAAAAAACCTGGCATTTTCTATTGACAAAAAGAATTAAAACACTAAAATAACCAGATATTGCGGGAATAGCTCAGTGGTAGAGCCTCACGTTGCCAACGTGATTGTCGCGGGTTCAAGTCCCGTTTCCCGCTCCACCAGACAAAACAAAAGGTTAATCCCGCTAAAGCGTGATTAACCTTAAAATTTTGGGCGGCATAGCCAAGTGGCTAAGGCAGCGGTCTGCAAAACCGTTATTCACCAGTTCGAGTCTGGTTGCCGCCTCCAATAATATCAGGGGGTTAGCTTTCATGGTTAACCTCCTTTTTATTTGCTGCTACCATTTTGCAACCACTTTCTTCAAAAATAGCATCTCCAAGCCTTTTTGCAGCCTCTTTATTCTCAGTTTTTATAAGGTGCCCATAGATATCAAAAGTAACGTTTATTGATGCATGCCCCATTTGATTCTGTATGTATTTGGGATTTTCTCCAAGATCGATCTGTATGCTTGCATAGGTGTGTCGTAAATCATGAAACCTGATTCTATCAATCTTTGCCTTTTTAAGAGCAGGTTCAAATTTCCTTTTAACCATGTTTATAGGAGATAAAGGTTTTCCTTCTTCATTGGGGAATACAAGATCAAGGTCACTCTTAAGACATGCCAGTTTCCATTCTTTAAGCATTGTAACAAGTTGAGGTGCAAGGTCAATTTTCCTTCTGGATGATTTTGATTTGGGTTCATAAAATCTCCCATGATTAAACGTCCTGCATACATGAACCTGCTTGCTGAACCAGTTAATATCAGACCATTTAAGGCCGAACAGTTCACCCTGTCTCATTCCGGTTAGTACTGCCATCATAAAGAGAGTTCTGTATTTTAATTCAGGGGTGTTATCAAACAGCTTTATGCATTGATCAGGAGCAAGGATATTAAGCTCATCCTCTTTGTGTTCACTTCTTCCTTTGGGCTTTTCAATGTCCCTGATAGGGTTATAATCAATATAACGCTTCCTGCATGCATAGGTCATTACTGCACCCATATTAACAAGGATTTTCCGCAAGGTCGCCCGCCGTTTCTGAATTTAAGTCTCAAAAGTTGGTTATAATTACACTACATGGTATATGTGTTGGGATGGGGTAACGGAGGGAGCCCGTAGGGCGACCGGAGTTACCCCATCCCGCGCGAAATCGA
>JASFHE010000026.1:0-21196 GCA_050123415.1 Desulfobacteraceae bacterium
CAGCACTCAGCGTTCAGCTTTCAGCAAAAGGCTTTTAAAATAAAGACTTAGCTGACGGCTGATAGCTGACCGCTGAAAGCTCCATCCAGAAATTGCCTCTTTCTGGATGGGCACTATGTAGTCACTTAAAGGATTTTTATTCCATGATTCATACACTCTTTTCTGGTCATTCTGGCATCCCGGTTGCTCAGTAATGATCATCACAGGATGATACCCTGATTGGTTTTTTGAAAAGAAAGGAGATAATTATGGAGTTAAACAGTATAGGATCAATGAATTCTTTTTCGGGCATATCCGGACCTGGTTTAAGGCCGCCCGGTTATGAGGATGAAAGTTCTCAGTTCGAGGCAGGTAATATTGAAAACATGGATATCAGCAATTCAGGGAAAATAATGAATGCGGTATCCCGGATGAGTGAAGAAGAAAAAGCCGAGATAAGGGCATTTCATGATGAGATAATGTCGGCGGTAAAAGACGGTACATTCGACGCATCGGAAATGGCTGCAAATGCCCCTGAGTCACTGACAGCCCTTTCGGAAGAAACAGGGATTGACCTTGAACAGATGATAGAAGGTATGGCTTCCGGACCTCAGGGGAAAAGAGGTACACCTCCACCTCCTCCGCCAATGTATATGTCGAATGGGGAGGGACTGTCTTTTAATAATGAAGAGGACACCAGCTTACTATCAGGATTGTTGCTTTCAGACGATTCTGATTATGTAGAACAGGTATAGAGGCAGAAAAATTAACACCTGCCAGTCTGAGGGTATCATCTGTTCAACTTTATTGATCAGAAAGGAGTATAAAATGGGAGTAAGCAGCGTTGAGTCAAGCATCCTGGAATCCCTGGCAAATCAGTATGTAGACACTACCACTACTGAAGAGACAGAAAATGATTCCGGGTTGATGATGGATGATTTTTTAAATATATTTTTAACACAACTGCAGTACCAGGATCCCCTTAATCCAATGGAAAGTACTGATATGACAGCCCAGATGGCCCAGATTTCAATGGTGGAGCAGCAGTATAACACTGTTGATGTGCTTAATACAATTTCGGACCAGCTGGGAAACCAGAAGGAGAGCCAGTACCTGGGATAACTCGGAAAGGCCGTTATGATTGACGGCAGTGCCGTCACCTTAAAAAGTGGTGAAATTATTGGCGGAAATTATATAATAACCGATACTGCTGATGTTGAAATAACAGTTTATGACCAGGACGGGGTTGAAGTAAGGACATTAAGTCCCGGAGAACTCGACTCCGGAGAATATAAGATAGACTGGGATGGCAAAGACAGTGACGGTAATACCCTTGAAGACGGCCTGTTTTATTATGAAATATCAGCAGTTGATGAATATGGCGATTCCGTTGAGGTCCAGACTACCTACAGTGGTCTGGTCAACGGCATTTCATTTGAGGACAGTCAACCTTATCTGATTACTGATGAGGGAACAATAAGTGTTGATTCTGTAATAAGGGTGTATGAACCTGATTAATATAGAACATGCAAAACGAATCTACTATAACCAGTGACAGTGACATTATTAATCAGGTTATTAATGGCCGTATAAACGCCTTTGAGTCTCTTATGAAACGATACGGAGACTTTGTTTTACGTATTGTAAAAAGGCATATTCCCTATAATGAAATAGAGGATGTAACGCAGAATGCATTTTTAAGGATATACCAGTCACTTCATATGTACAAGGGCACAGGGGACTTTAAGAGCTGGATGTCTTCCATAATCGTGAGGACATGTTATGATTACTGGAGAAAGGCCTATAAATCACGTGAGGTACCCATGAACTCCATCACTGAAGATCACCAGAAATGGCTTGAGAATACAATTACCGCTCAATCGACAATGCCACTTCATGAGGAAGGCGGCAAAAGGGAGGCCACTGAATTACTTGAATGGGCGCTTGCCAAATTGTCACCTGAAGACAGGATGGTTTTGGAACTGGTTTATCTGGAAGGGTATTCAGGCCGGGAGGTTGCCTACCTTCTTGGCTGGAGCGTATCAAATGTAAAGGTACGCTCCTTCCGTTTGAAAAAAAAATTAAAATCTATTTTAAAGGCAGCATTAAAAAACAGTTAGTTTGGGGGCTAAAATGAAACCAATAGGGGAAAAAGAACTTGGTAAAGTTCTAAATGTATTTAAAGAAGTTCATCATGAAAAAGAAAAGATTCATGTAAGTGATGACTGGCAGGCAAACGCAATGAGGCTTATCAGGAATGATGCGGGAGAGTATTCCCGGACAGGTTTTTTTGATATTTTCCAGCAGTTTGTGTGGAAACTTGCCCCTGTTTCATGCGTAATCGTAATGCTGCTTGGCTTACTGGTAAGTCAGACAGATTTTTTATCAGACTATGAAATGGTAAAAATATTTATTAATGATCCTTCTGATTTGAGTTTTATTTCTTTATACAATGGTTAGCGAGGTGAAAATGAACCGATTTAAACTTGTGATAGGCGTTATCCTGGTCTTTGCCGTGGGCCTGTTAGCCGGGGCCATCTGCACGGGAATCTATTATAAAGAACGAATAAAGGTATTTGCCGCAGGAGGTCCTCCCATGGATGCAAAGGTTCGGATGCTTCTGGATGAATTTTCCAGAGATCTTGAACTTACTGACACGCAACGAAGCGAAATTGAAAAAATACTACAGGATGCACAGGAACAGATATCCGAACTCAGAAGGAAAACATTTCCTCAGATTGAGGAAATAAATGATAAAAGTCTCGAATTGATCAGGGAAAAACTGAATGACAAACAAAGAGAAAAATTTAATACCTTTTATAACAAAATAAAAAGGTTCCATAACAGATTTGCTGTAAGGCTTGATTTTCCAGGGCGGCCATTTTCACGTGATTTAAACGAGATGAAAGAACGTTTGAACCTGCAACCTGAACAGATAAAAAAAATAGAAGAAATTATGAAAGACGGCTTTCAAAAACGTGAAAAATTCATGGAAGAAAGCAGACAGGAAAAACCGCGTGATTTTTCCCAGATACGACAGGAGTTGACAAAACTTGATGACCAGGAATATGAAAGCATAGAAAAAATACTCAGTAAAGAACAACGGGAAGCCTATAAAAAATATTTAGAAGAAAAACGTAACAGAATACCACCAGCACCCGGTCCGGGAGGGGGCCCAAGACCTTCCAATGGTCCGGGTGATCACAGTGATCCCAATAGTGGTAACAGACCTAGCGGACCACTACCACCTCCAAACTGGTAAGTGTAAAAAACCCGGATTTTAAAACATCATGCTTTAAAATCCGGGTTTTTTATAGAATTAGAGTTAAAGCCAGCGTCCGGCCTGATACCTGTCATGAAATAACCGGAACAGCGCCTGTTGAACGATCTGCCACCCCCATCCGAATCCTTTAAAAATCCTTATGAATTGAATAAATTCTTTGATCATTTTTATCTGATCCGATGTTTTCATTCCCCTGAAGACTTCCCTGAAATCAGCTTCATGAGGGCGGCCAAAAATAATCTTAAGGGGATTCCACTGATCTGTGCACCTTTTCACTTCAGATGCGATCATTGATCGGTAGACCTCCTGTAAGGGCATATTATACCTGTGGGCCTCGATTACAGCCTCACCCGCAATGGCTCCCGAATGGAGCGCACAGCTCATTCCTTCAGCCATCATATTTAAGAATCCTGCTGTCTGGCCGGTGATGATCACATTTGATTTTCCGAATACATAGCGGTTTATTAAAGATATGCCAAAGTTTTCAAGGCATGCTTCACCGTCATCATGAGGTTCAAGCTTAACGCCATGCCTGGCTTTAAGATAGGTCAATACATTTTGATGACGTGTGTTGAAATTATCACCCTTGATAAATGCGTTCCCGACAATCTGTAACCCGTCTCTCGCATGGCTCCAGGTATAGTAGCCCAGGTCAGGATGAAACCAGAAATGGAAATAATCCTCATCAAGGGGACATTCTATTATCCTGTGGAATCTCTGCCCCACAACAAACCATGGGATCTGTTTCCGGTATTCCGGATAAACGGACTGTATTACATGGGAATTCGGACCATCAGCGCCTATTACTGCTTTAGCCCGATAGGAAACCGGTTCATCTCCCCTTCCGGCCTGTACATCAACATGACTGCCCCTGTCTTTGAGGCTTAAAAATCTCGTTTTATCATGGATTTCAGCATTGCTTCTTTTGACTGCCCAGTAATCCGAATACTTTCTGTGGAGGTGGGGAGTGGGGCCCCGGTCAAAATTCAATGCTATTGATCTAGCAGTCGGGAAATGAAACATGACCCCGCGACAAGAAGTAGGTTCATGGAGCACTTCACGCGGAAGGGGTCCGAAATTTTCTATAAGGAACCTGTGACCGCGCGGTGAAAGGATACCGCTGCAGATCTTGTGACGCGGAAGCTCTTTTTTTTCAATGATAATGGTTTCATAACCCGCATCCACCAGACGTTTGGCACAGGCCGCGCCTGAAAGTCCGGCTCCGACAATAATAGCATCCACTGTCCTGATATTTTTACCTTTAGCCATTATTCCTACCTTTTATCAGGTCCGACACATTAATTACTCTGGCGTCAGTAACCTTCCTGAACACACTGATATCTTCGGGGTTTTCAACTATAATGCGTTTAAACTCCCGTCCTTTGATGATCCAGCTTGCCTGTTCTTCGGGAGATACTACCTTTAAATAAACGCTTCCTGATCCGGTCGGGATGGCAGAACGATGAAGGTCCATATTCATCTGACAGCCTGTCTTCTTCCTTATCAAATCATATTCCCTGACCATCTCTTCACGCGCACCATTGTATCCGCGCGTTTCAATTATATACAGGTCCTCCGGCCCCAGTAATCCTTTAACATTAATTTTATTTAATATGGCCATCCCAAGCCAGGTTACTTTGAGATCAGGAAGCCATTTTTTTAAGACCCTCTGCAAAATACCATCCGCTACAACAAGCTCCCTGGCACCTGATACTGACCTGATAAACTGCTCTTTTCTTTCATCCGAAACAGAAGCCCCTGATTCCACAGCACGGCTGATATCAGATCCATCATCATATGCAATGGCTGTTTCACTGTCATCAAGGATATTATGGATATTTAAGATTAACTGTTCATGAGACCTCAACTGCTTTCCCGGCAGAAACAGGCGCGGGTAAATCCCTTTTCTGTTCGTGTTTTCAGATATCCGTTCTTCTGTGGATGCTGATACGGATTTTTCCTTATTCAGCATGTAACGCAGGTCAATTGTCATCCCGACAGTATCAATACCAAAGGGACAGACCGATTCACACGCCCCGCAAAGTATACAGGCCATTATTGATTCTCTTATATCCTCGGGAGACGCGCCGCACTGGATGGCCCTTGCACGTCCGCAATGTGTAAGGGATATGTCACGGGTCTCATGCCATACAGGGCATGGGAGAGTACATACCCTGCACCCGTTACATTTTTCATAGCCCGGTCTGGAGCTGTCTCTGAACAGATGACTGTTTTTTATTTTTCTATGATGAGGCAGCATCAGAATATCACATCCGTATTTAATATCATCCCCGGGTCAGCCTCTCTCTTGAGTGCAAGGTGTCTGTCCACAACTTCATCGCCAAATACCCTGCGAATATAACCCTTCATCATACCGCCAAAGCGATAGTAACTGCTTTGCATGTCAACACCTACATCGTATATCTCATTTTTAAAGGACTGCAGATAATCATGGCTGTAATATCTGTCTCCAAGCATGGGCTCGAATTCACAGCCATAGGCTATCCCTCCGGCATCAGGGGGTATGCATGACATCTCATAACGCTCTTTATTTCCCAGCAGCTTAATACCCACACAGTACAGGGTATAATGACGAAAATATTTTTTACACACCCTGTTTCCCCGCTCAACCGCTTCAATAAACTTTTCTTTATTTGTGGCAAGGTCAGGTATGACCATCTGCCTGCCGCCCCAGAATTTCCACACCGCCTTTGAAAAAACTACAGTCCTGTCCACAATTCTTTTTCCATCCATATGATGGGCCGGATTGAATTCAGGCATGAGCGCCTTTTTGCGTTCAAGCAGGTAAAGAGCCTCTTTGATTTTCCATGGTCTGAGGGCATAATAGGCAGCCATTTTAAGACCAAAACCAAGCTCTCCATAACCTTTAATTTTGTCTCTCCACTTTGCGAAAAATGCCTTTTCGCGTTCAGCGGAATCAAATGCAACAAGGAGATTTACAGCCCTGTCCATTATTGTCAGGATACCGATATAATCCGATGCGTCATGTTCGGCGAGCATCATCATATCACTTATGGCTGATGATAAAGAGCTGTAATAAAAGTAGTGCATGGTTATGGGAGTAAATTTTCTAATCTTCAGTGTTGCTTCGGTGATGATACCGAACTGACCATATCCCAGCAGGTTCCTGTTAAATATTTCGGGATTCATGGTTTCAGAACACTCAACAATCTCTCCTCCGGGAGTGACCACCTTGAGCGCCAGTGCCTGATCAGCGCTGCACCCCAGCCGTGGGGAATTAATATCAATACCGCCGACAGACAGGGTCCCCCCTACAGATGAGGTCATGTTCAAAGGAGCAGACAGGTAATCGTACCCGTCCCTGCGAAGGGCTTCGGCAAGTGAATGCCAGTAGATTCCGGCCTGGGTCCTTACGGTCATGTTTTCATGATCAACCGCAAGCACATCACTCATGCCCGTCATATCCAGTTGGAGTCCGCCAAAGGCCACGGTTTCACCTTCGGTAGTCAAAGAACCCCCGCGAACCTTGACCGGAATATTGTATTTCTGGGCCTCCTTCATAACAGCGGCAACCTGTTCGGTTGACCTGGCTACAACAATACCATGGGGCATACCATAGGCCATGCCCCCGCTGTCCGAGGAATAGAGGGAACAGTCGGCCCTGCTTTGTTTTATGGTTATTCCCTGATCGGCAACAACTTCTGAGAATTCACCCCAGTCTTTACCTGCCCACCGTGACGGCTTTGTCTGTTGACGGGGAATCCCCTTTAAGGAATTTGGAGCTACATGATCAGAAGGAATATCTCCGGGTTGAATAAAAGGAATTTTCAATACTTTTCTCTACTATATTTATTTTGGTTTAATATAAGTAATGGAAAGTATTTAATTGTCAAGCCTAAATATAGAAGTTCCTTGACAATTTACCTATATAAGATATAGATTCAACATAAATTGTTACACGCATTTGTTTTACTAAGAATTCAGTAATTTCAATTAGTTAAAATTATTAATATTACTTTGGTAACTATCAGGAGAAAAAATACAATAAACAGGTTATTCTCTTAAAGAGTTACAAGAAAAATCCTTGATACCATGATGATAACAGGTCCGACCAGTACATCCAAAAACAGCGACAATAAGAACATTTATGAAATTTTGTTAAAAATTTTTGATAAATGGTCTGAGAGTCCCCGGTTACCGGAAGATACACTCCCGGAAAATCCCCCTCCGGTTTCGGTTACTGATAACAAAGAGGATACGGATCTTTCCGGCGAGGAAATTGTAACGGAGACGTTTTTACTCCGGCCCGAGGATTTCCGGGCAGACTCTTCTGATCAAACATCAGGGGATGCTGACAGTACTGTCAGCGGGCCCGGATATATTGAACCTCAAATGACAGGGGAGGATTCAGCCCGTAAGACAATTGAACAGGATGAAAAAGATGTCCCCAAAACAGTAATTCAGGACCTTGAACCTCTTAAAGCGGAGGAACCTTCTCCTGACTCCCGTGAGATGGAAATTCCTGAGACGGTTATTTTCTCCACACAGGAGATAACAGGCTCATCACTTCAGCCGGATGAAACAACATCGGAAAAATATAAACCGGAAAAGCATGAACCATTGAAGACTGCTGATGAATCCGGGAATAATAATGAGTCATCCGATAAGGTTGATATAAATGAAACAATACCCGAGACAATAATATTCAATGGGAATATAGATGATGACAAACGATAATCCAATGACGGACCAGCCTGATATCAGCGCACTATCAGGTAAAATCCGTCAAATATACTCCTCGAATCCATCTCTTTCCGGGGACCATATTGAAAAATTTCTCAAAGATTCTTTCCGGGATTTTTCATACGATCAGAAGATCAAATGTCTTGAGGCGCTGATAGATGAATTCAGTGAGGATGCTTCATGTTCGGATAATGATGTAAATATAGATCCGGAAATTTTAACACGGATATTCTCTTTCCTTCTGGGGAAAAAGGTTTCCCTTGCCGATCTCCAGTCCACCGAACTTTTACAGAGGCTTGCCGACTCATTAAACACAATATTTGACATGCTGAATCGTCTGATAGGTGTGATCAACATGACCTTTCTCGGTCAGCATGGCGGCATTGAAACGATCAGGCAGGTCATCGGATTTCACCTTGAGGGCGAAAATCAATCAAACTCACTCGAAAGTTATCTTGGGCAGATCAATAAGGCCTTTCTCATTTCCCAGGAGGCCTTTAAAATCTCCGCCGAAAAAAAGGTCAGGGAAATCCTGATGGAACTGGCGCCTGAAAAAATATCCGAATCACTGGACAGCGGTTTCACCTTTGGAAAAAGCCGGAAGGCAAAATCATTTGACCAGTACGCCTATCGGTATGAGACCTTTAAAGAATGGTACGATTCCGGACGCTTTATGGAAGAATTTTTAAGGGAGTTTGAGAATAACTGTCAGCGACTTTTTTCAGAATAAGGAGATGCTCAATTGAAAAAAAATATATTACTGTTTCTTCTATTGATATTTGCCTTTTTGTTTGTTTCATGTTCAGCCAAACAACTTCCGCCGCCCGAGACAGGGTATGAGGAAGGCGCAATCAAGATCCATGTAAAGGCTGACCCCAAACTTAACCTTAGTGACAGGCAACCTCACAGTTTAATGCTTTGTGCGTACCAGCTTAAAGATCCCAATGCCTATAATCACCTTGCAGGAGACCGGGACGGGCTTTACAAGCTTTTAGAGTGCAGCCTCTTTGATGCGGGGACAGTCGGAGCTGAAAGACTCATCGTTCAGCCTGGAAAGGATAAAGTATTTAACCTGAATCGCGCAGAAGGCGCAAAATATGTGGCTGTGGCAGCAGGCTATTACGATATACAAAAAGAACGAATCCTTCGCCTTTATGAAATCCCGGTTGTTGTCGAAAAAAAGGGATTGGTCAAGCGCTCTAAAAAACAGAAACTCGGAACCCTGGAAATCGAGCTGAAGCTGGGATCGCAAAAGATAGAATAGACTTGATATTCACTTATTATTAAAGGATCGGATAATGGAAAGACCACTATTCTGGCGTCAGGGCCTTTTTCTTCAACCACAGCACTTTCAGCTGGTTGACAGATATAATCAATCTTTATTTACATCATTTTACAAGTACCAGCAATCCTATCCATGGGGTACAGGCAGGACACAAATCCAGGACGCGGCCCTGGACAACCAGACCTTTAATCTCCTGAATGGCGAATTCATGTTCCCTGACGGAAGCTATACGGTCATGCCGGATAACGCTTTGATCGAGGCCAGATCATTTAGCGATGCCTGGGACAAAAAAGGCGAATCACTGGATGTATATATCGGCCTTCGCAAATGGAATGAATTCGGGGCCAATGTAACTACCCTTTCCAGCCTGTCTGACCTGACCGATGTCAACACCCGTTTTGTGACCACTATTGACCCTGAAGAAATGAAGGACCTGCACCATAATGGCCCGCCGGCCCAGGTCCAGCGGCTTTATTATGTTCTTAAAATATTCTGGGGGACTGAAAAAGACCGGCTGGGAGATTATCACCTTATACATGTTGCCAGACTGGAAAGATCCGGAGAAAAAGTGCTCCTTTCCGAAAAATTTATTCCGCCCTGTCTAAGCATAAAGGCATCGGATGCACTTATAAGGCTGATGACAGACATAAGGGACCAGATCACATCACGCAGCCGCCAGCTTGAGGCATATAAACGTGACCGGGGCATACAATCGGCTGAATTCGGGGCCAGAGACATGGTATATCTCCTGGCGCTCAGGTCGCTTAACCGGTATGTCCCCCTGCTTGATCAGTTAATATCCTATGATTACACGCCTCCATGGAATACCTATTCCGTTCTGAGGCAGGTCATAGGAGAATTATCCGCCTTTTCGGAAAGGGTGGATGTCATGGGAAAAATGACCGACGGCAGCGGCGGCGTAATAGACTACGATCACCTCAATCTCTGGGAATGTTTCAGCGGGGCATGCAGCACCATTACCCGTCTCCTGGATGAAATCACAGCCGGACCGGAGCACGCCATTAACCTCTTATATGACGGGACCTATTATGGTACTGAGCTCTCCCCGAAATTATTCGAGGGGCAGAATCGATTTTACCTGGTATTTCAAACGGAAGCTGATCCCAAATCCGTACTGCAGTCACTGGAAGGCATCTCCAAGCTGGGTTCAAGAGAGACATTGCCGATCCTGATTGCCCGGTCTCTGCCCGGGGTTCCTGTGGAGCATCTTCCTTCTCCTCCCCAGGAGCTGCCAAAAAAACACGGGGCCATCTACTGCCGGATCGATCATCATAATGATCAATGGGACCATATCCGTCAGAACAATAATCTGGCATTATACTGGGATACTGCTCCCAAGGATTTAAAAATTGAGTTAATGGTTGTAGGGAAATAGGGCCGGAACAGGAGAGCGGCCTGTTAAATTTTTAAGCAGAATGGATGCGGAGAATAAGATAATGCGAATTGTAGACTGCTTCATGGAACTAATGGCCTATGGGGCCTATTTTCTCAAGACCGTGAAAACCAAGCAACCCTCTTTTGAACAGGTAAAGACAGAGATAGATGGTCTTATTGTGCAGGCTGATACATGTCTTCAGGAAAAGAATATCCCTGTGGAAGATAAGGACCACGCGCGCTTCGCAGTATTTGCCTGGGTGGACGAGATCATTTTGAATTCAGTCTGGGATTATAAAGACCAGTGGATGGGAAACCAGTTGCAAAGGCTTCACTTCCAGACAACCGGGGCAGGAGAGCTGTTTTTTGACCGTCTCAATTCTCTCGGGCCTCATCAGGGCCATGTCAGGGAGGTCTATTATCTGTGCCTTGCACTCGGTTTCACAGGCAGGTATATTCAGGAAGGAGACGATTTCCTCCTGGAACAGTTAAAGACATCAAACCTGAAAATACTTCTGGGCAGTTCCATAGGGCTCCCTTCTCTTGACAAGGGAGAACTTTTCCCGGGGGCCTATCCCGAAGAACAGGATACATTAGACTCCCAGCCGTTAAAAAAACGCATGTCACCCGCGACAATAACAGGAATTGTTTCACCTGTTGTACTTTTTTTAATTTTATTCATCATTTATCAATTTATCCTCGGTAATATAGGGGATAATTTACTAGGCCTGGTACCTTAGACTATGAAAATTTTTTGGCAGATACTAAAAGTTACTCTACTCCTGCTGGTTGCCCTGTGTTTGATTACCCTGGTTTTCTGGCTCATACTGAGCGCCGGTTGGCCCATGTGGGTCGGGTTTTTCATTTTACTGGGACTTATCGGTCTTGTACTCTGTTTCGCATTCGCCAGGAGATACCTGCTCAGGTGGCGTGAACAGCGTTTTGTGCAACAGATTATTGAGCAGGACGAAACATATAATAACAGCCTTCCTGAAAAAGACAAGGGAGGAACCAAAGACCTTCAGATCAAGTGGAAAGAGGCCGTAGCGGCCCTGAAAAAATCCCACCTGAAACAGTACGGCAATCCCCTGTATATACTTCCATGGTATGTAGTACTGGGTGAAAGCGGATCAGGTAAGACAACAGCCCTTCAGAGCGCCCGGCTCTCATCACCTTTTGCGGAAGTAAAGCGGGTATCCGGCATTTCAGGCACCCGAAACTGTGACTGGTGGTTTCTGGAAAAGGCCGTTATCCTTGACACCGCGGGGAGATACGCCATCCCTGTTGATGAAGGCCGCGATAAGGATGAATGGCAGAAATTCCTAAGATTACTAACCAGATTCCGCAGGAAAGAACCCATTAACGGCCTTGTAATCACAATGGCTGCCGATAAACTGGCATCAGCCGGGGAAAAAGAACTGGAAGAGGACGCCCGCAATATCCGTCGCCGCGTGGATGAGTTGATGCTCTCCCTTGGAGCAAAATTTCCAATTTATGTCCTGGTCACAAAGTGCGACCTTGTTCAGGGCATGGCCCGGTTCTGCGACAACCTGTCCGAAGAAACCCTCAACCAGGCAATGGGTGTGATCAACCATGATTTATCCACGGATGTGCTGTCCGTTACCAAAAACACTATCAGCCAGCTGGCCAAGCGTTTGAGAGACCTCAGGCTGCTTGTGTTTCATAAATCAAAGTCTGCTGAACCGGACCCGGGCCTTCTCCTATTTCCTGAAGAGCTTGAACGGCTGCATCCCGGCCTCGAAACCTTTATGAAAACAGCATTCCAGGCAAATCCCTACCAGGAAACCCCTCTGCTGAGAGGTATCTTCTTTAGCAGCGGAAGACAGGAAGGCAGCCCCTATTCCCACTTTTTAAAGGAACTCGGCCTTATCCATGAGCGGGAAGTATTAAAGGGAACCAGTAAAGGATTTTTTCTTCATGACTTTTTTTCATGGATACTGCCTGCGGACAGACATTTGTTTACACCCACACTGGGTTTGACCCAATGGAGAAAACTGACGCAGAATATCGGTTTGACCGCATGGCTTGCAGTGGCGGTTGCAATATGCGGTTTATTGAGCTTTTCCTTTGCCAAAAACATGGTGCTTATGAGGAAATTCTCTCAGGATATGATCAAACCGGTTGTACTGCAAAATGACCTTGCATCCGATGTGATTCGGCTGGATCAATTTCGTGAGACCCTCCTTGAGGTTGAAAAGCAGAACCGCGGCTGGTGGATACCGAGGTTTGGATTGAGTGAAAGCATCCAGGTAGAAAAAGCTCTTAAGGACAGGTACAGCAAACAATTTTATGATGGTTTCCTTTCCCGGTATAATAAAGAAACAACCGCGGTTATATCAGGATTTACTGCCGAGACCTCCAGCGAAACAATCGGCGCGTTCACAGGTCAGCTCGTCAGGCGTGTTAATATGATCAAGGGCCGCCTGGAAAACGAAAATCAGGAAGCCCTCAAGGCCATGCCATTACCATCCTATGAGCAAACCCTGAAGACCATGGGCCATAATATCATCCCGGAGATCAGTCAAAAAATTGCCGGCATGTACCAGAGTTATGTCCTGTGGAACCAGGACTCAAATACCTTAAACCAGGAAATGATCCAGATACAAACCTTGCTGACTCATACACTTACACTTAAAAATGCCAACCTGAACTGGATGACTACGCTGGTCAACAACACACCCGGACTTTCGCCTCTGACCCTTGAAGATTTCTGGGGCGGAAGCCTCGCTGTACCTGATGAAAAGAAAGTAGAACCTGCTTTTACAACCCAGGGGATGAACACTCTCCATTCATTTATCAAGGAGATGGAAGAGGCCCTGACCGACCCGCTGATCATTACGGATAAAAAGATCAGGTTTGAATCATGGTACAGGAAAGAATACTTTAATGCCTGGCATGTCTTCGGTACTTCCTTTCATCAGGGTACGGAACGGTTGAACGGTATCACCGAATGGCGGCAGGTCGCCTCTACCATGGGGGATGATCAAAACCCCTATTTCCTCCTGCTCGATCGCATCACTGAAGAGATGAAACCCTATTCCGAAGGTGCAGATCTGCCATCATGGATTAAATGTGTGTACGATTTTGAGGAAACACTTACCAGGGCCGCCCCTCTTAAAAGTAAGAATGAAAAGGATGGCATAATCCGGAAGGCCGCGTCAACAGTTGGATCAACCCTGGGAAAGCTTGAAAATAAAACAGGATCGGACCCCTCAAGCCTGGAATCAAAAATTGCTTCGGCCCAGGCGCTCAGGGATTATCTGGATGCCCTGGCAAAGCTCTCATTGGTGGTTGCATCAAATGATACGGCCTTCCAGATAGCAACGGCCATCTATAATGAAGATCCGGCCACAAGCCAGACCCCCTATTTTGAGGCCCGTCGCTCTTTTGAACAGCTTCAGGTCACAATGACAGTATCCGGACCGGCCCAGGAACTCTTCTGGGACCTGGATCGAGGCCCCATGAACTTTTTACTGGCCTTTATTTCCCGGGAAGCAGCATGCCACCTGCAAGATATATGGGAAAAAGATGTTCTCATGGAGGTACAGGGAGAGACCAATATTAATATCCTTGTGCAGGATCTCCTTGGGAAAGACGGTTATGCCAGAAAGTTTATTTCGGGACCGGCCAAACCATTTATCGCCTCCGGTATTAAAAAAGGTTTTCATGCGAAAACAATTGATGGTAAAAGCGTACCCTTTGATAATTTTTTCTTTACCTTTTTAAATATGGGGTCTCAATCGGTACGGCCTGCTCACAGCAGCTATACGGTCACTATCCATGGAGAGCCCACAAGCGTAAATAAAGAGGCATCTGTTGTGCCTCATGCCACGGAACTGGAAATGCAATGCTCGGACAAGACCTACCATATGGCTAACCTGAACTATCCGGTTCGGGAAAAAGTTTCATGGTCACCCCAGGCCTGCGGTGAGGCTACTTTTAAAATCAAGGTGGCAGATACTATATTAACAAAGAGATATAGCGGAGATAAGGCATTTGCAGCCTTTTTAAAGGATTTT
Organism: Desulfobacteraceae bacterium; assembly: GCA_050123415.1. GTDB lineage: Bacteria > Desulfobacterota > DSM-4660 > Desulfatiglandales > HGW-15 > JAAZBV01. Next base: position 14,708 of record JASFHE010000026.1, read on the forward strand.
GAAAAAGGAGCCCGGACATTTTATCCCAGTGAATTCCCGAATGAGGAAGCAGAGCTCAAACGCCTGGGTATTAATTCCATTATTGCCCGATACCGTTTTGAAGGACACAAACCGGTAATCCGGTTTTTACAGTCCAGCCCGGATCGTGTACCGGAGGAAATTGTAAAGTGCTGGGATCAATAATCCCTAAACCGTCATGGAAATGGTCGGCCGTCGGGAAGCATCCCCTGGCCAAGGACTATTTTCAACTGGGCCGAAATGAAGCTCTGGCAAACAGCTTCGCGACCTGGATAGACAACGGCTATCAGAAACTGGTTTCCAATGACAGTAAAAAGGAGACATTTCATTCCTGGCGTTTCTGGCTCCCGGGCAATCGAAAAGGTACTATCGCCTGCGGCATAGGCAGAAGCAGCAGTGATCGCCTGGGAAGACCTTATCCATTGCTGATTATCGGGATGGGAACCATAAAGGAATGGGAACAGCACTGGGAACTGCTGCCCGCTGTTTTTGAAGGGACATGGAGCAGGATGGAGTATCTGGCTTCTGCACAGTTTAAAGATTTAAAGGAGCTTGAAAGGGAAATAGGTCAGATAAAAAAGCCGACAATGAAAGAAATCCCGGTTACAGATTCGCAATCGGGTGATGATATAATCTCTTCATCGGATGCTATAAAAGCAGGCGCGCACGATTTGATAAGGGAAAATGAATTTTATGCCCCGGTAAATGACAGGCCCGGCCATGATGCCTTTTCACTGGTCATGCAGTGGCATCGCGGTCTTAAGATGCATTTAAAGACCAGGCCCGCTGTTGTACTGATGGGCGGGACGCCCGAAAAATCGTATGTGGCCGCATTTAATCGATCGTTGAAGGCAAATGACTTTGTTAAGTTATGGACAATTTAATAATGTAATTAATTTTTGAAATCACGATTTCAATCCCCGGAGTTAGGAAATAATTTATGGACATTGCCACCTTGGGAAAAGACCCTGTTAAACCTGATCAACCTGTTGGTTCGGACGTGCGTTATGAACCCGAGTTTGAACAACTCCAGGCCGAGGTAGATAAGATATCCATCCCTTCGGCTTCGGGCGGGATCAACTGGAAAACAGTCAGTGATCTGTCAGCAGAGATCCTGTCGCAAAAATCAAAGGACCTGCTGGTCGCCTGTTACCTGGCAGTAAGCCAGATCCATATACGCCAACTGGAAGGATTTGGAGACGGGCTAACAGTACTGCATGATGTTATTAACACATACTGGGACACCCTCTTTCCGCCCAAAAAACGCATGCGCGGGCGGATTGGCGCCATTGAATGGTGGATAGAAAAAACCGAAACAGCGTTAAAAACCTTTAAACCTGACCCGGTTGAAAAGGAGATGCTGGATAGCATACAAAACACACTGTCTCAGATAGATTCCATGCTTCAGGAATATCTTCCGGAGCCGCCCTTGCTCAGGCCTATCCAGCGCGAGCTTGAGCAGATACCAGTCCTTGAGTCATCAAAGCAGGAACCTGAGCCTGTTCCGGATCCAGGGACAGAAGCAGTTCAGGCTGAGCCGCAGAAATCCTTGCCTGAAACCCAAAAAGAAGTGCCGCCCGCGGCTGCTCCTTCAAAAACCGAAACAACGGCCATTAACACTGAGCAGGATGCCAGGAAACTGGTATCCGAGAGCATGCAGAAAATCCGGCAGGCCGCAGCTTTTCTGCTGGAGAATAATCCTGCTGATCCTCTTGCCTATCGGTACAGGCGCCTGACCGCCTGGTCACAGGTCATGGCCCTGCCACCTGCATCGGACGGGAAAACACAGATTCCGCCGCCGGCCCCTCAGGTCAGGCAGACCCTCACGGACCTGATGGAAAAAGAGCAGTGGCAGGCCTTTATCATAAATGCCGAACAAAAATTGTCCCAGTTCATTTTCTGGGTTGATTTAAGCAGGTGGGTGGCAGAAGCGCTCCTCCGGCTGGGGGGTGACTACCAGGCTTCTTATGAGACTGTATGTCAGGAAACTGCATCATTCATATCCCGGCTCCCCGGACTTCAGGACCTGTCATTCTCGGACGACACACCTTTTGCTGACACTGAAACCCGGCAATGGCTGGAAGAGATCAGTCCTGACAAAGACGCAGGGATAATTGATGCTGTTTCTAAAAAAACCGCTGAATCCGGTAGCGGCCCGGACATGATGGCCGACATACAGGGCAAAGCAAAGACACTGACCAAAGGGAAAAAATGGATGCAGGCCGTTGAAGCATTCCAGGAGGAGCTGAAAAACTGTGCATCACAAAAAGAGGCACTGATATGGCGAACAGCTCTGTGCCGGACATTAATTAAATCCAAACGGGCGGACGTTGCAGTACCGCACCTGAACCTGATTTTAAATGATATAGATACATATGGCCTGGAATGCTGGGAACCTTCGCTGGCCCTTGAGGGACTCAAGCTGGTCTGGACAGGATTTGCCGGCCGGAAAGATACAGACAGCAGCCAGATACTCAGCAGGATCGCCAGACTTGACCCGGTTGAAGCATTGAAGCTGGAAAAAAAGTAGAAACACACTTTAGGAAGAAGGTACAAATATAACTGATAGTCTTAATTATTATGTAACAAAAGGGGGTTATTATGGCAAAAGAAGGATCAGTTGCTCCAAAGGAAAGAGTTAACATCGTTTATCGTCCCGCCACGGGAGACGCAAAGGAAGAGGTTGAGCTTCCTCTCAAGCTGTTGATTATAGGTGATTACACGATGCAGCAGGACGACCGCATGGTCGAAGAACGTGAACCGGTAAACATCGACAAGGATAATTTTAACGAAGTTCTGAAAGCCCAGAATCTTAAGATGGACATAACGGTTCCGAACAAGCTTGGTGATGATCCTGACGCGGAGATGGCTGTTTCACTCAAGTTTGATTCTTTAAAGGATTTTGATCCTGAATCTATTGTAAAAAACACTCCGGAACTCAACAAGCTTCTGGAACTCAGAGAGGCGCTTACTTCATTGAAGGGCCCCATGAGTAATCGCCCGGAATTCAGAAAAAAGATTCAGGAAATGGTAAAGGACGAATCCGCCAGGGAACGACTTTTAAAAGAGCTTAAAATAGAGGAATAGAAAGGAGGGATTAAATGTCCGAAGAACGTGAACAGGAAAATCAGGCCGCTGCGGAAGAGCAAACAACCGGAGAAGTATCTCTGCTTGACGATATAGTAACAGCCACCAAGCTCCAGCCCAAGGATGAAGGTTATTCCCTTGCCAAGAAGGGTGTGGAGGCATTTATTGCCCAGCTTATAGAGCCGGGACGTCAGGTCGATAAAATTTCAAAGGCGCTTATTGACGACATGATCACGGAGATTGATCAAAAGCTCAGCAATCAGGTGGATGCCATTATGCATAATTCCGATTTCCAGAAAATGGAATCAGCATGGCGCTCCTTAAAGTACCTGGTGGACAAAACCGATTTCAGGGAAAACATCAAGCTGGAACTGCTTAACGTAAGCAAAGATGATCTTCTTGAAGATTTTGAAGATGCGCCCGAAGTTACCAAGGCAGGTCTTTATAAAACCGTCTATACTGCGGAATACGGCCAGTTTGGCGGTAAACCATACGGGAATATCATTGGCAACTATGAGTTCGGGCCCGGCCCCCAGGACATAAAACTGCTGCAGTATATAGCCAGCGTGTCGGCCATGTCCCATGCCCCTTTTATTGCTTCGGCAGGTCCCCAGTTTTTCGGGCTGGAACACTTTGACGGACTTCCCAACCTGAAAGACCTTAAATCAATATTTGAGGGGCCCCAGTATATTAAATGGCAGTCATTCAGGGAGTCCGAAGATGCACGGTATGTTGCCCTTACCCTTCCGCGCTTCCTGCTGCGACAACCCTATGGACCTGAGACAGTGCCTGTAAAGGCCTTTAACTATGATGAAGATGTGTCCGCGTCACACGAGGATTATCTGTGGGGCAATGCCGCCTTTGCCTTTGCATCGCGCCTGACAGACAGCTTTGCAAAATACAGGTGGTGCACCAACGTAATTGGCCCGCTGGGCGGAGGAGCCGTAGAAGACCTGCCCCTGCACCAATTTGAAGCAATGGGCGCTATTCAAACAAAAATTCCAACAGAGGTATTAATATCCGATCGCAGGGAATTTGAGCTTGCAGAAGAAGGATTTGTTTCCCTTGCCATGCGTAAGGGCAGCGACAATGCATGTTTCTTTTCTGCCAATTCGGTCCAGAAACCAAAGAATTTCGGCAATAGCGCTGAAGGAAAAGAAGCGGAGCTCAATTACAAGCTGGGAACTCAACTTCCCTATATGTTTGTGGCTAATCGCCTGGCGCATTATCTGAAGGTTATTCAGAGAGAAAATATCGGCAGCTGGAAAGAAAAAGGAGATCTGGACAGAGAACTTAACACATGGATTCGCCAGTATGTGGCGGATCAGGATAATCCGACAGCAGATACAAGAAGCAGACGCCCTCTCAGGCAGGCCCAGATCACGGTAGAAGATGTTGAGGGAGAACCCGGCTGGTATCGGGTAGGCATGAAAGTCAGGCCCCATTTTAAATACATGGGTGCATCCTTTACCCTGAGCCTGGTAGGCAAGCTGGATAAAGAGTAAAGGAGTGCTCCTTTTTTATAAGATTAAAAGTATTAAAAAACCGGTAATTAGAAATTATTTTAAAAATCATCAATTTAAAATGAAAGGAGAAAAGTTATGCCAACACCTGCATATTTAACCATTGAAGGAGTAAAACAACAAAAAATCACTGAAGGAACATTCACTGAGGACAGCGTAGGAAATATATATCAGGATGATCATGCAGATGAAATCCTGGTAGAGGCATTCAATCATACTGTGACGGTTCCAACTGACCCCCAGAGCGGGCAGCCTACCGGACAGCGTGTCCATAAACCATTAATCATAACCAAGATTTTTGATAAATCATCACCCCTGCTGTATACCGCACTTTGCACCGGTGAAAAACTGACCAATTGTGAGTTAAAATGGTATCGAACCAGTCCCGATGGCACTCAAGAGCATTATTTTACCATAAAGTTGGAGGACGCCATAATTACCAATATTACTGCCCACATGCCCAACTGTCAGGACCCGTCCCAGGCGAGTTTTACGCATCTTGAAGATGTATCCTTCAGCTATCGCAAAATAACCTGGACACATGAAAAGGCATCTACATCAGGCTCTGATGACTGGAGGGCGCCAATTGCTTAGGGTTCGCGAAAAAATTAATTAGCAGAATTAGCGCTCGGATTTAGGTTAGATTTGTTTGATCCGAATGCGCCAAACCACAGGAATAGCTGGCCTATTTTGAGGATTTGGCGCTTGAGGAGCGAACAAAGATGGCCTGAAGACGGGATGCTAAAATGTTAAGTTATTTTTGCGCGAGCCCTTAATTCCTGATAAAAGACGGTATAGTATCAAAACAGGAAAAGAAATTAGAGTTTTATTATGCGGGAAGAAAGATTAACCGAACGTATCCGTTTATGGGAAAAGTCGCCCGGAGAGAGAGGCAAACCGGACCCTAAGCGGATGATTGATTCCATTATCCGGCATCTGGAGCGAATCCTCAACACCCGCTGGGGAAGCGCCCAGATTGCCGATGATTTTGGGGTCCCCGATTTTTCTGATATGCGTTCGGGATTCCCCGATGCCCTCAGGGACCTGGAACACCTGATACGAAATACGATTATGAAATATGAACCCAGGCTCCAGTCCGTGAAGGTTAAATTTTTACAGCGAGATGAAGATATGCTGGCCTTGAACTTTCAGATTATCGGCAAACTTGTACTGGAAGGAGAAAAAAATCCGGTCATTTTTGAGAGCATGATGGACCAGGAAGGAAAGGTCACCATAAGAAGCTGAGATTTATATGGCTGTCTATGATCCAGACCCTGCTTAAGGACCGGGATCATAAAAGATAATATATTCAGGATGGAACGGGATTTAACATATGTTCAACCGCTATTTTCAACAGGAACTGGATAATCTAAAAAATCTGGGGGCCGAGTTCTCAAAGCTTCACCCTGCCCTCGCTCCCATGTTAAGCGGACGATCATCGGACCCTGATGTTGACAGACTTCTGGAGGGTGTGGCCTTTCTGACCGGTCTTCTCAAACAGAAACTGGATGATGAGTTTCCGGAGGTTGTTCATGAGTTGATCCGATTGTTATGGCCTCACTACCTCCGCCCAATGCCTTCGTCCAGCATTGTGGCCTTCAGGCCCAAATCCATGCTTAAGCAGTCCTTAACCATCCCGTCAGGAACCCAGGTTGCTTCAACGCCGGTAGAAGGAACATCCTGCATGTTTCGAACCTGCTATCCGGTTAAAGTTCATCCCCTGAATATACTTGAGGCATCATTTGAGGAGCCTCCCGGGAAACGGTCAAATATTCGCCTCTTAATGGAACTGCAGGGACCGGGCCTTGACGACTGGCAACCGGGATCATTGCGTTTTTTCCTGGGTGGTGATTTTAATTCA